>CAYPEC010000001.1:0-16245 GCA_964409625.1 uncultured Bacteroidia bacterium
AATCAAAGAAATTACAATATCAATTTTTCAATTGATTATATAGTTAGTCAGCTTGATAATACTTTCTTAAATTCTTCGTATCAAAAATTTACGGGAGGTTCAAATCCAATTTATTTGAATCCTGGTTTTACAGGATTATTCAAAATGGGCATGAGTGATTTAATGGAAGATTATCGTTTAGTCGGAGGGATGCGCCTTTCAAGTGATTTGAATAGCAATGAATATTTTGTGAGTTTCGAAAACCGAATTAAGAAAATTGACCGCCAATTGCTACTGCATCGCCAAGCATTGCTGGATGTGCCTGCCTTTAATTTTGTGAAAGTATATACACATGAAATTAAATATTCACTCAAACTTCCTTTCTCTGAAGTGTCTGCAATAAAATCAACTTTTAATGTTCGTAATGATCAAACTGTAACTCTTTCTACCGACCCTGCTACGCTTAGGGATAGAGACAAATACCAAACTTGGGGAAGTGTGAAGTTGGAATATATTTATGATAACACAATTAAGCGAGGGTTGAATTTATACAATGGAGTTCGTGCGAAAGTATTTGGAGAACATTACAGACAATTGGATGCATTGAAAACAGAATTTACTGCTGTAGGATTTGATGTTCGGCATTATCAAAAAATTTATAGAGATTTAATTTGGGCTAATCGTATTGCTGGAAGTACATCTTTTGGAACGCAAAAGTTGATTTATTATATGGGTGGAGTTGACAACTGGTTTAATCCCCGCTTTGACCAAAGTATTCGTGTTGATAATACACAGAATTATGTTTTCCAAACACTAGCAACCAATATGCGTGGGTTTTTTCAAAATGCACGAAACGGAAATAGTTTTGCATTGTTGAATAGTGAATTGCGTTTGCCTTTGTTTAGATTTTTATTGAACCGTCCTATTCGTTCTGATTTTATTTATAATTTTCAAGTTGCTGCTTTTGGTGATGTTGGTACTGCTTGGACTGGCTATTCTCCTTACTCTGATGAAAATTCATTGAACACAAATACTTTCCGGAATGGAGCGTTAACAGTGGTTCTTGAAAATAGGAGAGAGCCGATTGTTTATGGTTATGGATTTGGATTAAGAAGCCGAGTGCTTGGCTACTTTATGCGTTTTGATTGGGCTTGGGGTGTGGATGATGGAATTACACTTCCGAGAATTACATACTTCTCTATTTCACTTGATTTTTAATGAACACAAAAAAATATAGTATGACATCAATTTTAATTTTACTTGCAGTAGGGCTTATTGCAGGTGCTCTAAGTGGAATGGTTGGTATTGGTGGAGGAATTATCATTGTTCCTGCATTGGTTTATTTTCTTGGCTTTTCGCAACATCAAGCACAAGGAACAGTATTGTTTATGTTTTTATTGCCTATCGGAATTTTAGGAGTTATGAATTATTATAATGCAGGTCATATTGATTTTAAAACAGCTTTCATCATTGCATCTACGTTCGTTATTGGAAGTTATTTTGGTTCTAAAATTTCTATTTCTATTGATCAGCAAACATTGAAGAAAGTTTTTGGAGTTATAATTCTTCTCTTATCTCTGAAAATGATTTTTGGAAAATGACTTTTTCTTTACGACCAATAATAAAAATAGAACCGAATAGATTTGATAAAAATCTTAATTATTTTTCATGGCTCACATTTTTTTTCTTGTGGGCTTATAGTTTTTTTGAATATAGCCGCTTGCCTGAAATTATTCCAATACATTTTGATATAAGTATGAAACCTGATGATTATGGAAGTAAATCAACAATATTAATTCTTCCTGCAATTATTTCTATTGTTTTTGCGCCCCTGCATTTAATAAAAAAAATTCCACACTATTTCAATTATGTAACTATCAGTGTGACACAGGAAAATGCAGAAAAATTATATAGAATAGCAATCAAAATGATTTCTGTTTTATGCTTCTCAATTTTGTTGATTGGCATTTTTCTTCAATATATAACTATTGATTCTGTTTTAAAAGGCTCTTTTGAAATGCCTTACTTAATACCTGTTATAATTTTATTTATGATTTTTGCTCCTGTTATTTATTTTATAATAAAAATGTATAGAATTAAGTAATGAGTAGCTTATTAAATAAAATAAAATCGAAATCGAAAGAATATTTTGCGGAAGTGGTTGCTATTCGTAGACATTTACACGCTAATCCTGAGTTATCTTTTGAGGAATTTAAAACTTCAGAATTTGTTCAGAAAAAATTGAAAGAATACAATATTCCTTTTCAATCAGGTTTTGTAAAAACAGGAATTGTTGCGACAATAAAAGGTGAACTCCCCTCTCCTAAGGCTGATAGCTCTATTGCCTTGCGTTCCGATTTAGATGCCTTACCTATCCAGGAAAAAAATAATGTTGATTATAAATCTTGTAATGATGGCTTAATGCATGCCTGCGGGCATGATGTTCATACAGCTTGTTTGTTGGGTGCTGCAAAAATTTTGAACGAACTTAAATCAGAATTTTCGGGAACAATAAAATTTGTTTTTCAGCCGGGTGAAGAAAAATTACCCGGTGGAGCATCCTTAATGATAAAAGAAAACGCACTTGGAAACCCTTTACCTGAAAGTATTGTAGCGCAACATGTGTATCCAAGTATGGAAGTAGGAAAGGTTGGTTTTAAAAGCGGAATGTATATGGCGAGCACAGATGAATTGTATTTAACTGTAAAAGGTAAAGGTGGACATGCAGCGATGCCAAAGGATTATAACAATCCCATTTTAATTTCAGCAAAAATTTTAGAAAGTTTGGATAATTATTTTATGAAACAAAATCATAAAATTCCCACTGTTTTGGCTTTTGGTAAAATGATTGCCAATGGCGCTACCAACGTAATTCCAGATGAAGTAAAAATTGAGGGCACCTTTAGAACAATGGATGAAAAGTGGAGAGAAGAAGCTCATGCCTTGATGAAAAAAATTGCTCAACAAAAAGCAAATGAATTAGGAGGGGAGATTGACTTTAGAATTGAAAAGGGTTATCCTTTTTTAGTGAACGATGAAAAAATTACAAGTATAGCAAAGCTTGCAGCAGAAGAATTTCTTGGAAAAGAAAATGTGGAAGAACTTCCTTTGCGAATGACTGCAGAAGATTTTGCTTATTATTCTCAATTGATGCCTGCTTGTTTTTACCGATTAGGAACAGGAAATAAATCCAAAGGAATTACTTCAGGAGTACACACCGCTACATTTGATATTGATGAAAAAGCCCTTGAAATTGGCTCTGGGCTTATGGCTTGGATTGCAATAAAACAATTGAATAATTAATAAAATAAAAAAGCCCTTCCAAATTGAAGAGCTCTTTTAAGTAGATTTAAATTTTAATGTCCAAATTCTGATAAGAATTTTATTCGCATCAAACGAATTTCTTCTTCGTTGCAATCTTCAGGTCCGAGTTCATTTATTGCATCTTCCATATCATCCGATTCTGCTTCACGGAAGTATTCAATCATAATGTCTTGTTTTTCTTCATCAATTACATCATCAATATAATAACTGATATTTACCTTAGTACCAGATGCAACAATGCTTTCAAGCTCTGAAATCAAATCACTCATGCTTAATCCTTTTGCAGTAGCTAAATCTTCAAGAGGAACTTTTCTATCAATATTTTGAATAATGTAAACTTTTTGTCCCGATTTATTTACAACAGATTTCACAACCATATCCATGGGTCGTTCTATCTCGTTTTCGGCAACATATTTTTTAATCAACTCAACAAATGGCTTCCCATATCGGTTTGCTTTCCCCACTCCAACTCCTGTGATGTGAGTCATTTCATCCATTGTAATAGGATATTGGATTGCCATTTCAGCAAGAGAAATTTCCGAGAAAATTACATGCGTAGGTAAGTTATTTTGTTTAGCAGTTTTTTTACAAAGGTCTTTCAGCATTGCATACAACGCCTCATCCGTACTTGCATTTCCTTTTGCTCCAGCTGCAATAAAATCATCATCCGCATCATTCTCGGTTTCGTAATCATGGTCTTTTACAAGCATCATTGAATATGGCTTGTCAATATATTTCTTACCTTCTTTCGTAAGTTTAAGTGTTCCGTAGCTTTCGATATCTTTTGAAATAAATCCTGCTATGGTTGCTTGACGAATAACAGCATTCCAAAATTTTTCATCCTTTCCTTCATCCATTCCTTTGCCAAATAATTCAAGTTCATGGTGCCTGTATTGACGAACTGTGGTTGAAGTATGCCCTGTAAGAATATGAATGATGTGTTTTACTTTGAACTTTTCTTTTACTTCTTGAATTGTTTCTAATGCAAGTGCAACATCTTCCATCCCTTCAAATTTTTGTTTAGGATGTTGGCAGTTGTCGCAGTTTTTACAATTATCTTCTTTGTATGTTTCACCAAAATAGTGAAGCAAGAATTTTCTTCTGCAAGTAGATGCTTCAGCATACGAAACAGTTTCTTGAATAAGTTGTTTCCCAATTTCTTGTTCGGCAACAGGTTTCCCTTTTAGAAATTTTTCGAGTTTTTGAATATCCTCATAACTATAAAAAGTTACACATTTTCCTTCGCCTCCATCTCTTCCAGCTCTTCCTGTTTCTTGGTAATATCCTTCTAAACTTTTTGGAATATCATGGTGAATAACAAAACGCACATCTGGTTTATCTATTCCCATTCCGAAAGCAATTGTTGCAACAATTACATCAATCTCCTCCATCAAAAAAGCATCTTGCGTTTTTGCTCTTATGGGAGCTTCGAGTCCAGCATGGTAAGGCATTGCAGCAATTCCATTTACTTTTAAAGTAGAGGCAAGTTCTTCAACTTTTTTACGACTCAAGCAATAAATAATTCCACTCTTACCTGAATTTTGTTTTACATATTTTATAATCTCTTTTACAACATTGTGCTTTGAGCGAATGTCGTAATAAAGGTTTGGTCTGTTAAAAGAAGATTTGAAAAAATTAGCATCATCCATTCCTAAGTTTTTCAAAATATCCATTTGGACTTTAGGAGTAGCTGTAGCAGTAAGTGCGATAATGGGTACTCTATCAATATTGTCAATAATAGGTCTTAGCTTTCTGTATTCTGGTCTGAAGTCGTGTCCCCATTCAGAAATACAATGTGCTTCGTCAATAGCAAAAAACGAAATTTTAATGTCCTTGAAAAATGTTACATTATCTTCTTTTGCAAGAGATTCAGGTGCTACGTATAATAATTTTGTTTTGCCGGAAGTAATATCTTGTTTAACTTTTGTGATCTCAGCTTTATTAAGCGAAGAGTTTAAAAAGTGAGCAATTCCATCATCGCTACCAAAGCTACGAATAGCATCCACTTGGTTTTTCATGAGTGCAATTAGAGGCGATACAATTATTGCAGTTCCTTCGCTAATGAGAGCAGGCAATTGATAACAAAGAGATTTTCCACCACCTGTGGGCATGATAACAAAAGTGTCTTTACCACTCATTACACTATTAATGATTGCTTCTTGTTCTCCTTTAAATTTTCCAAATCCGAAGAACTTCTTTAAGTGTTCGTGAAGGGGGGCTGTTTCGATTTCTAACATTGTTAATTAATTGTACTTTTCTATTACGTTTTTATGTTCTAAAAAATTGGCTTAGGTTTGTAGTGTAAATTTATAGTAAAAATTCGGAATAAAAACTAATTTATATCATTAATACTTTTAAAATTATACAAAAGAGTGAAATCAGACGATGAAATAAAGAAACTGGCGATAAACACAATTGATATTGAAGCCGAATCAATTAAAAACTTGGCGAATTATATCAATAAGGATTTTGTAAATGCTGTAAAACTCATCTTTGAATCGAAAGGAAGAGTGGTTATTACAGGAATTGGCAAAAGTGCAATTGTTGCAAATAAAATTGTAGCTACGCTTAATTCAACCGGAACTCCTTCCATTTTTATGCATGCTGCAGATGCTATTCATGGAGATTTAGGAATTATTCAAAAGGAGGATGTTGTAATGTGTATTTCAAAAAGCGGGAGCACTCCTGAGGTGAAAGTATTGATTCCATTATTGAAAGCAAGCAAAAACAAATTAATTGCATTGGTGGGAAATATGGAATCGCATCTTGCAAAGGAAGCTGATTTAGTTTTGAATTGTTCGGTTGATAAAGAAGCATGCCCCAATAATTTAGCCCCGACATCAAGTACCACAGCTCAAATGGTAATGGGCGATGCGTTAGCTGTTTGTCTTTTAGAGTGTAGAAATTTTACAAGCCAAGATTTTGCAAAATATCATCCGGGAGGAGCATTAGGCAAAAAATTATATTTAAAAATTTCAGATTTATCTTCTCAGCATGCTAAGCCACAAGTATCTCCTGAAGACTCTATCAAATCAGTTATTATGGAGATTTCTTCAAAACGATTGGGTGCAACAGCAGTAATTGAAAGTGACAAATTACTTGGAGTTATTACAGATGGAGATTTGCGAAGAATGCTTCAGAAATCAGATGATTTTTCTGCTCTAAAAGCAAAAGATATCATGATTAAAAATCCTAAAACGATTGAACAATCTGAACTTGCAATTAATGCAGTTGAAATAATTCAACAGAATAAAATTTCTCAAATCGTAGTTACTGATAATGGCAAATTTGCTGGATTTATTCATCTTCATGATTTGTTAAGAGAAGGGATTATTTAGACGTATGAAACTATAATTATTTAGTAAAGCAATTTTGAAAAAGAGTCAATGAATTTTAAAATCGCAGCAATAGTTCCCGCATACAATGAGCAAAGAAGTATAGCTCAAGTCGTTCAAGAAATTAACGAAACATCGCAAATATCTGGATTGAAAATAGATGCAATTGTGGTTAATGATTGCTCTTCAGACGAAACTTCTAAAATTATTTCTTCGGTTCTTTGTGTCCCTCTTAATCTTCCTATTAATTTAGGTATTGGAGGAGCCGTTCAAACAGGGTTTAGATACGCACTTGAAAATAATTATGATTTTGCAGTTCAAGTGGATGGCGATGGTCAGCATCCTACAAATGAAATACCTAATTTAATTTTTGCAGCACAAAAAAATAATTGGGATGTAGCAATAGGGTCAAGATTTATTAATAAAGAAGGATTCCAATCATCTCTTGCAAGGAGAACAGGAATAGGTTATTTTATGTGGCTGAATAAATTTTTGGTAAATAAAAAAATTACTGATAGTACTTCTGGCTTTAGGTTGCTAAATAAAAAAGCACTGGAAATAGTTTGTGATTATTATCCCGATGAATATCCCGAACCCGAAGCAATTATTTTATTTGCAAAAAATAATTTAACTATTGGGGAAATTCCTGTTGTTATGAGAGAACGACAAGGGGGCGTGTCCTCAATCGGATCGGCAAAATCAATGTATTATATGGTAAAAGTTACACTCGCAATTTTATCTACATTTATCAGAACTAAAAAAATATAACATGGCAAGAATTCAAATAATAGCAATAGCACTAAGTATATTATTTTTACTTTACATTGTTCGATTAATTGTAAGAGGCAAGCTTCGAGAAGAGTATTCTATTGTATGGATTGTGTGTACGATTATATTAGTACTTTTTTCTTTTTGGAGAGATGGGTTGGTAGTAGTTTCAGAAATTGTTGGAGTTTATTCTCCTCCAAATTTAGTTTTTATTGCAGCTCTTTTTGCAGTTTTTATTTATCTCTTGCATCTTTCGGTTGTCGTTTCAAAACTACATGAAGAAAATAAAAAACTAGCTCAAGAAATTACTTTGCTAAAAGAAGAAAAGAGAAAAAACAAAACTAACAACTAATCTTTATGACCGAATTAGAAAATGAAGGAAAAATTTTCGGAAGATATTTGTTATCTGATTATCCGGATAATCATTCATTGGAATTGTATTGTTTGGCAAATGATAAATTAAAATTATTTTTGACCGAAAAGGAAAAAAGAGCAGTTCAATATATGTGCAATCACCAATGGTCGGTTGGATATATAGATTCTTATTTAGCTTTTTCAGACAAGTATGGGGCAATTAGAAGAAAAATTCATTTGTTTTTTTCTATTATAGAATCATCTCCAGAATACTCTTCGAAATTTGAAACAAAAAAAACTAATTTTTTATATCCCATAGTCTTGCTGTTCATCCTTGTTTTGAGTTTGTTAAGAGCATTGTTTGGAGCATTATTATATAAGTTAATATAATGGATATTAACGATTATATTGTTGTCGGATCTGGGTGCACGGGAGCTATGGCTGCCCAAACATTAACTGAGTCTGGGGTAAAAGTATTAATGCTCGATGTAGGTATTCAAAATAATAATAATCAAGAACTAATAGCTGATACAACTTTTAAAGAATTAAGATCTAAAAATAAAAATCAACACGAATATTTTTTAGGTAAAAATTTTCAGAGTGTTCCTTGGAATGAATTGAGTACAGGAGCTCAGTTAACTCCTAGCAGAAGATACATGATAGATCGAGTTAATGATTTTTTACCATTCGTATCTAAAACTTTTTTTCCTATGGAATCCCTTGCTTTGGGAGGATTAGGAAATGGGTGGGGTTTGGGTTGTTGCGTTTTTTCCGATAATGAATTAAAAAAAATGGGGCTTGATTTACAAAAAATGAAATTAGCATATCAAGTTGTTGCAGATAGAATAGGAATATCCTCAAGTAATGATGATGCAATGCCGTACACATTTTCATCCATCACTAATACTATGAATTCTATTGATATGGATGCAAATGCTAAATTTATTTTTAATACATACGATAGAAAAAGAAAAACACTTAATCGTTCTGGTTTCTTTCTTGGCAGACCAGCACTTGCTCTTTTAACAGAAGATAAGGAACAAAGAAAAAAGTATCAATATCGAGATTTAGATTTTTATTCTGACTACGATGAAAGTGCTTATAGACCTTGGATTACAATAAACCTCCTCAAAAAAAAACCAAATTTTAAATATGTCGCGAATCAGTTGGTAATGAGATTTGAAGAAGTAGAGAATATAGTACATGTTTTCACAAAAGATATAGAGAGCAAGGAAGAAAAAGTGTTTTATTGCCGAAAATTAATTCTTTGTTCAAGTGTTATAAGTACTGCAAGAGTGGTGCTCCGTTCTTTTAAACAGGACGAAAAAAAGTTGCCGATTCTAACAAATTATTATTCCTATATACCTTCTGTGAATTTAAAAATGTTGGGAAAACCAATGTCTGAAAAACCTGTTGGATTTGCTCAACTTTCTGTTTTTTATGATAAAAAATTTGACAATTCAGATGTTTCTATGGCATCCGTTTATAGCTATAATTCATTGATGCATTTTAGAATTATAAAAGAAATACCTCTCGCTTATAAAGAAGCATTTCGGTTGACAAAATATCTTTTACCTGCTTTTTCAATATGGGGAATTCATCAGCCAGAGGAATATACTTCATCAAAATATATAGAACTTATAAAAGATTCAACAACTATAACAGGTGATATTTTAAAAGCAGATTATTTTGATTCGGAAGCAGACAATTTTAAAAGAGAAATAATAGAAAAGAAATATATTAAAACCATGCGAAAACTTGGATGCATTGCAATCAAAAAAATAAATCCAGGGAACGGCTCAAGCATTCATTATGCAGGTACATTGCCTTTTTCAAAGACTGGAAAGCCTTTTACCTTAAATGATGATGGTAGATTAAATACCACACAAAATATTTATGTTGCAGATGGTTCTGGCTTTACTTTTCTTCCTGCAAAAGGATTAACGCTTTCATTGATGGCAAATGCTCATAATGTTGCATTAGGTGTTCTCAAAAATGGATAAAAAAATAATTCTCATAACAGGAGCGAATGGTTTTATAGGTTCTACCTTAGTTTCATATTTTAACTCCAAAGGATATAAGATAAAAGCATTTTGCCACCATATTCCAAACATTAAAATTACTGGCGTTGATTATTACAATTATTCTTTAGAGGATGAGAAAATTGATTTTCATTTTGCTGGAATAGATATTATGATTCATACTGCTTACTCATTTCAAAAATCACACATAAACTATAATGGAACAAAATTGCTACTGGAAAAAATAGCTTCCTTGCCAGTTAAAAATATTTTTCTTTCTACATTTTCATCGTCTGAAAATGTTTATTCTCAATACGGAATAGAAAAATTTAGAATAGAAAAACTATTCAATATAAATTCCGATTGTGTAGTCCGACCGGGTTTAGTTGTGGGCAATGGAGGATTATATAAAAAAATGAATGATTACATTCTAAAAGCATCTTTAATTCCGTTACTTAAAAAAGGTAATCAGCCCATTCAACCAATATATATATATGATTTAGCAGATGGAATAGAGAAAATAATTGTCAATAATATTTCAGGCATAATTTATATAGCTCCAAGTAAATCTATTGAATACAAAAGAATGTTTGATGTGATTTTCAGAAAGAATAATAGGATTCCAAAATTTGTTTATTTACCAAGTGCAATTTTTTTATTCGCTATAAAAGTGATTAAAATATTTAATAAATCAGGCATTACGGAAGATAATTACTATGGGCTTAAATCAATGAAGTATATTGATACTACATCTGATTTAAACAAATTAGGGATAGTAATAAAACCGTTTGAAGAAATTTTAGAGTTGCTCTAAACTTTTTTTATCATTGGGTTTTGCAACAATATAGTTTCCCATTATCAGATAATCTATATCCGCTCTTTTAAAACTATATACAGCATCTTCAGGGGTACAAACAATTGGCTCTCCCTTAATATTAAAAGATGTATTTATTAAAACAGAGTACCCTGTTTTCTTTTTGAATGCTCCAAGCAATTCTCTCATTTGTAGATTTTCAGCTTTATTTACAGTTTGAATTCTTACTGAATTATCTATATGTGTAATGGAAGGCATTTTAGTAATATATTCTTGTTTAACATTATAAACCAATAGCATATAGGGATTAGGGAAATCACAGTCAAAATATTTTCCGCAATCTTCCTCTAGCACAATAGCAGCAAAAGGTCTAAATCCTTCCCGAAATTTTACTCTTGCATTGAGTATTTCTTTCATTTCCTTTTTTAATGGAGAAGCAATAATACTTCTATTGCCTAATGCCCTTGGTCCAAATTCCATTCTTCCCTGAAACCAGCCAATTATTTTACCTTCTGCTAGTTTTTCAGCAGCAAAATCGGCATAATTATTTTCGATTTTTTTGAACGGAAGATTGAATTTATTTATTGCAGTTTCATAATCTGTATCAGAATATCCAGAACCTAAAAAAGCAGTATCCATAACAAATTCTCGTTTGTTGTCTAAAATACAATGATTATAATACAAAGCACTTCCGAGCGATGTTCCTGAATCTCCCGCTGCTGGTTGAATGAAAATATTTTTAAATATTCTTTCTTTCGCAATTAATCCATTGGCAACGCTATTTAAACCAACTCCACCTGCAATACATAAATTTTCTGATTGAGTCTCCTTACGCAAGTGTCGAGCCATATGTAAAATTACATCTTCAACTATGTGTTGTGCAGCAGCAGCAATGTTAAGTTCCTTTTCATTCCAATCTCTTCCTTCTGTTTTCGATGCGCCAAATAAATTAGTAAATTTTTTTGATACTCCACTTTTTCTTGTGTAGTGGTAACTGAAATAACTCATATCAAATTTAAAACCTCCGTTATTAGTTAGCTCAAAAAGTTTTCGCATTTTTATGTATTCTTCGCTATTCGGATTTCCGTATGATGCTAAGCCCATTAATTTGCCCGGACCTTCTATAAGTTTAAAACCCAAGTGCCTTGAAACCGCTTGATAAAAAGCGCCAAGAGAATATGGTGTATCAACAGAAGAAAGTTTTTTAATGGAATTTTTGTGTCCATATGCTTGCAGGGATGTTGTCCATTCCCCAGCTCCATCAATCGTTAAAATAGCGGCATCTTCATATCCAGAAGGGAAAAATGCGCTAGCTGCATGACAAAGATGATGCTCAATTTGATGGAATTTAAAATTCTGTTTTTTATCTTCAGGAAACAACTTTTTTAATGTTTCAGGAAGTTTATTCATGTCTTTTAAATAGTTCAACATTCCTAGATTTTCTTCAACAGAAAAATTTCGTTGTTCTTTTAAAAGAGATGGAATTTTATCCCAAAATTTAAATAAAAATATTGGAATTTTAGAATAAGAAATACTGGGTTTCCAGAAAAAAGTAACGTGATCAATATCCGATAATTTTAAATTTGCATAATTAAGACAGGCCTCAATAGACTTTGCCGGAATTCCTCCATAATGTTTTTTTCTATTGAGTCGTTCTTCTTCAATTGCGAAAACTACTTTGTTGTCAATTATCAAACTTGCAGATGAGTCGTGTCCGTAACAATTAAATCCAATAATTTTCATAAAATTTATTTGTTGTTTTTCTGTTTTAACGCTTCGTTTAAATTGTTTTTAGCCAATTGAAAATCAGGTTGAATTTTTATTGCTTCATTACATGCTTCAATCGCTTTATCCCAATTATGGAGTAAGTTATGTGCGGCACAAATATTATTATAAGCTAGGGCATAATCTGGTTTTATCTTTATAGCTTCCCGTGCAGCTTTTATACAGTCTTCATATTTTTGTTGATTATAATATTCTAAACTCAAATTAATATAATTTTCTGCCGTAGGATTTTGGTTCGCTACTTTAACTAGGTTGTTAATTAGCTCTTCTTTGCTCAGGGAGTTATTTATTATCTCTTCCTTAAGCCCCAGCAAGCCTGTATGATTTGAAGTTAAATGTAATCCATTATCGACTATTATTTTTGCTTCATCAAATCGTTTTTGGTTTACTAAAAATCTTCCATAAAAATAATAAAGTGAGGGATTCGAACTTCCAAATGAAAGCCCCTTTCTGTAATATTCTTCAGCTTCAATAGGTTTGTTTATAGAGGCGTTTAAAATGCCCATATTTATATATCCAAGAGGATAGAGGGGCCACAATTCATTCGTCTTTTTAAAACATTTTTCTGCTTCAACCCAATTTGCTTTTGCCATTTGGGTTAAACCATAATTCATCCAAGCTCTTCCATTAAGAGGCGATTTTTCAGTTGCTTCTTTCCACAATTTTTCAGAACTGTCCCAAACTTCAATTCTTTTTAGTGTTCCAATTGTGTGAGCACATAATATTATTATTGCTATTGAGAATATTATTTTTTTATACAAGGGAGAGACAATAATTTTTTGTTCGTATTTGTAAATTAATAAACCAATAGCCCAAGAACTAGCTATAAATAGACCAATGTATGGGAAAAAAGTTCGGTGGTCATTCAGCACTTCTGAAAAAGGAAATATGCTAGAAGTTGGAATTAATGCAATAAAAAACCAAAGGATACCAAATGTTATTGGTTTAGTTTTTATATTATTAGAAGTTTTAAGTGCAATAAATAAAAGAAAAAAAATGATAATAACTCCTGCTATGAATCGATCATCAAAAATTGTTTGCAGTGGAGACCAATCAGTATCTATAACAAGATTAACGGGAAAAATAAAGTTGTTGATATAGTGTACAATTACAAAAGGTTGCGTGATTGCATAGTGATACCAGTCGGAGTACCCTGATTCCCATGTAGCTGGGGTCTTATATCTCGACCATAAAAAAAGTAGTATTCCAACGATAATAGCTGGAGCGATTTGCCAAATTGTAATTGTTAATTTCGAAAAATGTTTTTTTCTGAAAATGTCTGAAAGCGATAAATTTTCTTTGAATAAAAACAAATAAAGGAATAGTAGTAAGCCAAACATAATTGTTGGTTCTTTCACAAAAAAACCAATAATAACAGGTATTAGATAAACATAATATCTATTCCAAGCAGGTTTAAATATGAAAAGAATAAAAGAAAGAACAATCATTAAGGTTGAAAACGAATCGGAACGAGCAATGATATAATTTATAGTTTCTGCATTGGCTGTATGAACCCAAAACCAAGTGGTAGTATAAAGGGCAATAAGAATATTCCATTTGTGATAATATGCTTGATTGAAAATTTTTAAGAAGAAAAAGAAAAGAATAAATCCAAGAATAATATACGTTATAAAGATGGTTCGATGGAAATAAAATGGTTCGGGTTCGGCTTTGCCTCCAAACCAATAATCTATAGCATTTAAGCCTGTTAATCCTGGTCTGTAAGCTTGATTAGATGGCAGTGAACTTGTGGTGGTTCCATCTTTAAAAAATAGTGGTATGTTTTTCAAATCCTTGATGTGCTCATTTGTTTTTATGGTGTGATCATCATCAAATTCAAAGGGATTATCAAAATGTTTGGCATAGATTAAAAGCAACAAAAAAGCTGCACATGAAAGCCAAAAAAACGAACCAATGTTGTTCGAAAAAAAAGATTTTTTCGAAGCAAAATCTTTTCTGAAAAGAATTTTTTTCAGATTGGTTTCAAATATTTCCCAAGAAGAGATTTTGTTTTCCATTTTTCTAAAAGTCGAAGAAGCCTAATAATAGGATAAAGATAACTTTTTATCCAAAATCAAAAAAAGGATTGTATAATTTTGATTATGCTTTCAGAATCTAGCCCAGATTGCTTTAGATGGTAATCTTGATTGCCATATAAATTATTAGGATAACCTTTTGCAAAAAGCGGAATATATTTTTTTAGAGTTATTCCTTCTGAAAGAATTTTACTAGATAGTTGTTCTCCTAATCCTCCTGTTGATATATGTTCTTCAACAACCAGTAGTTTCTGAGTCTTTTTCAACGATTGTTTTATAGGTTCAGATAATTCTATAATTGGAAATTCGTTACAAGTAAAAACATCAATATTAGAATGATTCTGTATAGCATTGATAACTTGATTCGTAACAGGTCCGCTAGAAATGATTGTAACTTCTGCATTAGGAGAAGAAATGATAGAAGAAAAAGACCCGAATTTTTTTGAAGGATTTGGAGATTGTTTTCCTAATCCTAAGCGAAGGTAGGCTGGCTTATTTCTTTCAAGAATTTTTTCAATACTGAATTCGACATCTTCAACAAAGGATGGAACATAACAACGATTATTCGGCATCCCACTTAAACAAGCTATATCTTCTATTGCATGATGAGATGAGCCCATAATTCCATAACCATAACCACCACCATTACCGACTATAAAAACAGGAAGATTATGAAAACATACATCATTGCGAAATTGTTCTAAGCATCTATATACAATAAAAGGAGCTATGCTGTAGCAGAAAACTTTATAGCCTTTATAAGCTAGACCTGCTGCCATGCCTATCATGTTTTGTTCGGCAACACCAGCATTTATAAAGCGGTCTTTTAGCTCATCTCTAAGATTTTCTAGTGCAGCATAGCCCAAATCACCCGTGATGAAAATTATTCTTTCATCGGCTAGTGCTTTTTTCTCAATAATGTTTGAGAATGTTTTTCTCACAGAAAATTATTTCAGTTTCTTGTATATGTCGTTGTATTTGAAAATATCAATATACGTTTTTGTACGTTCGTATATCTCTGCAATTTGTTGTTTTGAAAGTTCTTTCGCAGTTTTGATATTTACATCTTCCGTTGGTATTCTAACAGTTCCCCATGGATATACTTCTTTTAATACTTGTCCATTCCAACTTGGAACCGCAAGTGTTTTGCTTGTTCCAATGCCAACTTTTTTAAGTATTCCAGAAAGGACTCCAACTTTGTCTTTTATGATATCTTCATATCTAACAATATGATAATTGTTGGGGTGTTTTTCCGCATGCATTAATGAAAAATATTGGCATGTTACCCAGCCAGTCATATAGTGTGCTATTGAAAGTGGTACTGGTCTTTTGCTGGTATCTCCGTATGCAGAAAAAGGATTTCTTACAACATGAAGAACATGCCCATTCCCATTGTAATCTTTTATTATTTTGTCGCCATCAACTCCTATAATTGGACTGTAACCAACATAAGCTTTTTCTTTTCCTGTGTGGTTGTAATTTTTCCAAGTTTCAAAAGTTGCAACAAAGAATGCTTCAACTAAATTGGCACGAGTAAGTTCTTTTCCTTTTAAATATTTTACAAAATAATTTTTTCTGTCTTTGTCTGACATATCAATATCAGCAGTTCTAAATTTACTTACATAAGGAGTTTTTGCACGAACTTTTCCTTCTTCATCAATTATTAATTCATAACACTCTTCAACAGAAGCATTGCTAGGAAATATTGGCCAACGGTATTTTAACGGATACATGCTAGATAAATAATCGTTCACATATTTTGTTCCTGGTTGAGATTCAAACGGGTAAACAAATAATTCAGGATGTCCATCTAAAAGTCGGTGAGTTGT
>CAYPEC010000001.1:16345-19018 GCA_964409625.1 uncultured Bacteroidia bacterium
TTTTTTATTGATTATTCTTGCTGAATGAGGCCTAGTTAGGCCTCTTCCAACAACTTCCCTTGTTTTGCCAGAAAAAATCACTCCAGTTTTATCTACAGGATAATTTTGATCTCCAGGCTGAGTCGATAATATTTTTGCTCCAGATGCGCTAAAAAATGAATCTTTTATGGAATTGCCAGAGGCGATTGAATTAAGTTGAATATAGTTCGAATCAGTTAGTGGCTTTCCCTTTTTTTCAACACATTTTGGCCACCAGACTAAATTTTCAGATTCGCTAGAACTGAGATCAATCTTAATAATTCCATTTTGACCAACAGAGTTTGCGTAAAGTTCATTTTTTATAATTGACAAATCATGAAAGTAATATGCTCCAGCATAAAATTTTGTTCTTGCAGGCATCATTGTTTTTTCATTTTGCACAGAAATATTTTTTCTTTTTATAAAAGATGATTTTACTTTAAATTCTATAATTTGATTCGGATTCCTTGTTGCAGCAATATACAGTATATTCTTTTTTTTATTGGTAACAATACCAGATGGATGAGGCAAGTGGATAAAACTTTGATTTAACTTGCTATCTGCAGCATTTATTGCTATTGCTAAATTCTCATATTCTCTTGTTGCGAAAAGAGTAATATTTAATTTTTTTAGAATTTCTATGAAGGATTTATCAGCTTTGTATGAAAGGACATTTTTATTAATGCCAACAGACTCAAAGTTTCCTCCCATTATTTCGTTCGGAGTTCTGAGGGCATCATTTTGTTTTTGCCAAAGCGTATTTTTTTCTTTTGAGGTACTCATATTTTTTTTCGCAATTGCCAAAGCCCTTTGTACATATTAAATGCAGATTTAAAATTTGTTGTGCTCTTTCCGCTAATTCTTTGAGTGGACACAACAGGAATTTCAATTATCCTTATCCCCATTTTAAAACACCTTGCCATTATTTCAGCATCAATAACATCTCCATCCGAAATAATTTCAATAGCATCAATAATTTTTTTAGGAATTACTTTTGGGGTTCCGTTAACATCCCAAAGAGGCGTTTTAAATAGTAAACGATTCTCGAAATTATATAATACGGAACCTAATTTTCTCGTAAATTTTTCTCTTATTATTCTTGTAGCTTTTACAGCGTTATCATCATTTACTTTTGCATACTTCAGTATTAATAATAAATCACTTATTTCAGTGCGTGCTGAGTTTGTGTAGCACAAAAATTTTCCATTTGCGTTTCTAAGTCCAAATTTTACAGCCCTTCCCCAGCCACCATTTTCAAGATAATGTATTTTAATATTTTCTTTGCCTGCGGCTAATTTCTTTAAGATGTCTTGAGCACCATCATTTTTACCATTTACAATAAACATTAGCTCCCATGTATCTCCTAATGTTTCTAATGCTGAAGTATATTCTTTGTATAAATGCTCAGCTTGAGAAGCCTGCTTATATAATGGTAAAATAACAGAAAATATGGGTTGAAAGTTATTCATTTATCTATTCCAAAAAGCGTTGTCAAAATTTATTTCTATTTGCCAATTATTTACTTCATCAATTCCTTTTGATAGATCAGTTTTTGGCTCCCAATCAATTGTTTTTTTTGTTTTTTCAATATTTGCATACCAATCAGAAACATCCCAGTCTCTATTTTGCATGGAGCCAAATTGTGCGTCTTCTTTTATTGTGAATTTATTTTTCGCTATTTGCACTAAATCATTCATAGTGGTTTTTATTCCTGTTCCAATATTAAATGCTTCTCCGTAAATACTTTCTTTCATTGAGCTAGCAGAGGCAATAAGAGCACTCACCACATCCGTAGTATAGATAAAATCTCTTGAAATATTTGGATTTACAAGAGGAGGTAATTTATGCCTTCGTGCATGGGAAATTAAAACAGGAACTAATCTATCGGGTTCTTCCCAAGGACCATATGCGGAATACAAGCGAAGATGTACTAATGGTAGTTTTTCAATTTTACCATAATATTTTGCAGCGTAATAATTTGCGACTTTTGATACTGCATAATGACTATTTGGTATAAGTTCATCATTTTCTTTTGGTTCCGAACTATTAGTCCCATATTCAGAACTTGAACCTGTTTGAACATAGGCATCAAATCCTACTTCTTTTAATAATTCTATGATATCAACAATAGAAACAAAATTGGTTTGATATATTTTTTTATACTCTTTTTGTTTGGAATAAGCACCGTAAGCGGCAAGATTAAAAATTGTTTTTGGCTTTAGGTTTATGATTAGATCTCTTAGAAGACCATATTCATTAATGTCACATGAGTAAATATTCTCATTTGGAATATTTGCAGAAATAAATCTCCAATTGTTTTTTGCATCTTGCGAAACCCCATAAACATCGTTTCTATATTGAAGTAATGTTTTCAATAAATTTAGACCTATAAATCCTCCTGCACCAAAAATGACAATAGGCCCTTTAAGTTTTTGTATTTTCTCAGCATCCGTCTTTGATAGCAAATAATATTTTGAATCGTTATTCAATTAGTTGTATTTTAATTTTATTTCAGAAATTGCTTGTAAATAATTTTCTTCATTCATTGGTAAATAGTGCCAATCAACAGTATTTTCCATGTAAGAAATACCTTTCCCTTTTATTGTGTTTGCAATAATTACTTTGGGTTTGTTATTTTTTGAATTTTTAATTTTT
>CAYPEC010000001.1:19118-24079 GCA_964409625.1 uncultured Bacteroidia bacterium
TATTGTGTTTGCAATAATTACTTTGGGTTTGTTATTTTTTGAATTTTTAATTTTTTGAATAAGTGCAGATAATTTTTCAATATCATGACCATTCTCTTCGTAAACTTCAAAACCAATATTATTCCACATTTCTTGTGTAGTTGTATCACCCAGAACATCTTCTGTTTTACCAAACCCCTGGATTCTATTTTTATCGATCATCACAATAAGGTTATCAAGCTTTTGACTTCTTGCAAAAAATGCAGCTTCCCAAGTAGAGCCTTCATTAGTTTCGCCATCAGAAAGTAAAACAAATACATGAGAATTATTTTTTTGCAATTTATTAGCTTTTGCAATTCCGGTAGCAATAGGTAGTCCATGTCCAAGAGAACCAGTAGCAAAGGGGATCCCTTTGTATTGGTTAGGTGCTGGATGGGCTGGAAGGGTAGTGCCATTGGTATAAAAAGAGTCTAAATTTTCATCAGAAATTTCTCCTAAATGGTTTAACGAAACGTAAAGGGCTAAAGCGGCATGACCTTTTGATAATATAAAAGTGTCTTGTTCTGTTTTATTTAAAATAAGCGAAGCAATCATCAGGTCAATACAACTTAGCGAACAACCAATATGTCCGGCATTTGCCTTTTTGTATAGATCAATTATTTTATTTCTAAGTGATGCTTGTAGCATTTTCAAGCTATTTTTTTAGGGTTATTATGATTAGGTCTGTTGGTATTCTTAGCAAATTTTTTTCAATCGTAATTGTAAAATTACTAAAATACTTCTTAACTAATTCTATATATGCATTATCGGTTCTGACAAATTGACCTCTATCTTTTGACAGAATATATTTTGTGATTTTTGATTGATTTTGTAGGTATACCCCATCGACAGAAATTGCTACGCCTGTTGGTTTAAGGCAATAGCGGGTTAAACTTAAAACTTTCTCAACTTCTGTGTCATTAAGATGATGAAAGATACAAAGCAGAAGGATAATGTCATATTCATTTTCATGAACTTCAAAATTTTCAAGATTGTTTATATCAAGATTTAGAAAAATTCCCCTATCTCCGTGATTTTTTTTAGCGTAAAAGACACATTCATTATCTTTATCAAATCCAGTATAATCAATGCCTTTTGGAAGATAGTCTAACAATTCTCCTGGCCCACATCCTATATCAAGCAAACGACAATTATCTGGAAATTTAATATTGTTTTCGATGATGTGTTTTCGCATACGGGGCGTTCCAACAAGCCACTGAAAGGTATTGTATATAAATGGAAAAGAGAGAATAGCCCTAAGACCTGTTTTTATTTCAGCCATGTAATTGTAGTCTTAAAAGTATAAATAAAAAGTTCATGACAATATTCTTTCCTAATCATTTTTTTTTGTAGATTGTGTTTTTTGTTTGGCTTCTGCATCCAAAAGATTATTTTTTGCCAATGTGTAATTAGGATTTATAGATAACGCTTTTTGACAAGCTTTAATTTGTTCTTCATACTTCCCCATTGCTCCATAAGCAACACCTATATTATTCCAGCAATCTACATTATTCTGATTAATTGCAATTGATTTTTTATATTCTTTAATTGATTCGTTATACTTTCCTTCATTGTAAAATTGAATTCCTGCGATAAAATATTCGTCTGGTTTTGTAATTGGGTTTTTTATAACGGCACAAATGGGGGTATTGTCTACTTTGATTTCATGAACCGTACCTAGGGGGGGCCAATTGTATAAAATGCTTGAATCTAACTTTGCTGCTGCTGCCATTAAAACGGAATAATCCCATTCAGAAGAATTTTTTGGTGCATAAATATAGACATATCCCTTTGAAGTGTCAATAAATGTCGTAGCACAACTTACAGAACCATAATAAGTTGTAATTTTTACAGGATTTACTTTAGTTGCGGGAACATTTTTTTGAATCCAGTCTATTCCTTGTCGAATACTCGTTCCATAATAATCAGTTTCATATTTTCTAAATGCGCCATCAATACCTCCAACTATTGGCGAAAAATAAGTGTTTTCATTCGGATGATTTTTTATCATCCATATTAATGGTTGTGATGCAAAAATAAAAATAGCAAAAATTCCTGCAATTTTAATGTGTTGATGAAGTTGCATTCGAAATAAATTTTCCCAAGCTAAAGCACAAACAACAACTAAAGGCGGATACGCGAAAAGCAGATGTCTGCCATCGTGAAATACATAAGATTTTCGAATAATTACAAGCAGAATAGGGAATATTGCACAAAATAAAATTGCCATAATTTGTTTCTGATTAATTTTTTCATTTACTGAAAGATTATTGAAAAATACAAATGGAGTTAATAATAATCCAAAAAGAATATACAAGGGGGTTATTATAATTGTCCATTTTGGAACATAATACCAGGGTATTTCATCTCGATTCCACCATTTGCCTTCAAATAAATCGTAAGAATTAAAAATATCCAGATGTGAAACTTCTTTAAGAACGTGTATGGGAACTATTAATGGACTTGTTCGATCATACGGCCAAAATAGTGATGTAAGTATGTAACCTGAAAATCCAATTATTAAAGCAAGTGACACAGAACGAAATATTTTCCCCCAATCTTCCCTCCCCAATATTTTTGTAAAAATTGAGCTGATTTCTTTGCAGAATGTAAAAAGCAGTAAGTATGGAATTAGCAGTATGGCAGCTACTCTGATAGATATTGCAATTGCAATAGCAAAAACAAGAAAAATCAAAGTTGATTTTTTGGGATTAGGCAATTCTTTAACAAATTTAATAATGAAAAAAATTGATACTATAAACATAGTAGCAAGAGGAGCATCTTTTGGATTTGTCATGGAATGACCAATGAACCGAGGAGAAAGTTCTATAAAAATAAGTGCAAGCAATCCAGCCCTCCATCCTCCGATATACATTGCTAATAAACCCGTAAATAGCATTCCTAAAATACCAAAGAGGGAATTTATTATGTGCCTATGTTCAACTTCTTTTCCAAGCGGAAAATGTTTGTAGGTATATGCACAGATAAAGTCAAATGTGCCCCCAAAAAAATTCAAATCAGTATAATCTGGTCTATCTTCTGGAGGTATGTTTTTTAGCTTTCCTTCTTCAGTAAAAGGACTTTTAAGCGCTAAATCGTTTTTCCCTTCCCAATAATCAAGAAGCATATGTCCATGCATCGTGTGTACTTTTTCATCAAAATTAACCCCGCAATCTTTGCTATTCTTTGGAATAATTATTAGCGTTAATAAGAAAAAGGTGAAGAAGAAGAGTTTATACGCACCTGCTTTTTGGATAAAATTCATACTTGTTACAAATATATACTTTTTATGGTCTATTTACCTTGCCGAAACCACTCATTAAAATCTATTATCTTTACGAACCTTTAGTGGCTTTATGTCTGAAAAAAATTCAAACCAGCAAAATAATAAACCTCAAATGAATTTTCTCGATCATCTTGAAGCCTTACGTTGGCATTTGGTAAGATCTGTTGTGGCCGTCATTACTTTAGCTATTGCCCTTTTCGTCTATCACGACTTTGTTTTCGATTCTATTATCCTTGCTCCTAAAAATAAAGATTTTTTTACCTATAGAGCATTCTGCAGATTTTCAGAATTGCTTCATTTGGGCGATGCAATGTGTTTCCAAGTTACAGAAGTAAAATTAATAAATACCGAACTTTCTGGGCAGTTTACCATGCATATGTGGGTGTCTTTTGTCGGAGGGATAGTAGTTGCTTCGCCATATATTATATGGGAATTTTGGCTTTTTGTAAAACCAGCACTTAAACCAAAAGAAGTAAGAGGAGCAAGAATATTTATGTTTTTTGCATCTATACTTTTTATAATTGGCGTTTTATTTAGCTATTACATTATTGTTCCGCTAACAGTAAGTTTTTTTACCGGATATCAAGTTAGTGTCGATGTTATTAATATGCCAACGCTAGATTCCTACATTTCTACAATTACTACTTTAACATTACTTACTGGTTTGGTTTTTGAATTACCAATTCTCATATTTTTTCTTTCTCGTTTTGGGATTATTACTCCAGCTTTCATGCGTAAATATCGTAAACATGCAATTGTTGTAATACTTATTGCAGCTGCTATTATAACACCATCTTCGGATATACTTACGCAAGTTGTAGTTGCCCTTCCAATGTATGTACTTTATGAGTTAAGTATATTTGTTTCTGTATTTGTAATTAACAAACAAAATCAATAAAAATGTCAGAAAAAGTAAAAGAGTTTAAAGAATACAGGACCAAGATGAATGATAAAATTTTGGCTGCGGATAATTTGGTTATTAAAAGATTATTTAATCTTGATACCAATACATACCAAGACGGAGCTTTGTCTTCAAAGACAAAAGAAATGCTTGGATTAGTTGCTTCAATGGTATTGCGTTGTGATGATTGTATTAAATATCATTTAGGAAAATGTAAAGATTTAGGTGTAAACAAAGAGGAAGTTTTCGAAATTTTTGCAGTAGCAAATATAGTTGGCGGAAGTATTGTTATTCCTCATACTCGTAGAGCGGTTGAGTATTGGGAAGAGTTACATAAATAGATTTTAATTAAAAAAGTAAAATTATTACCTTCACTTTCTGTTTTATAATATAAAAAAATGATTTTCAGAAGAAGCCACTCAGTCTTATCTTTATTTTTTTTAGTTGGCGTTATGGAGACTTTGCTAGCGCAAACAAAAATTTCAGGGAAGGTATATGATGCAGATACTCGCGAGCCGCTTCCTTTTGTTAGTATAGTTTTTAAAGGAACTAAGGCCGGAACCACAAGCGATTTTGATGGTAATTATACAGTCTCTACTACTGAAAATTCTGATTCGCTAGTAGCAACTTACGTAGGATACTTGAAAACTGCCATTCGTTTTAAAAAGGGAATACCTCAAACGATTAATATAGAATTAAGAAAAAACACTTTTGTGCTAAATGAAGTGGTAATAGTGCCGGGCGAAAATCCTGCAC
>CAYPEC010000001.1:24179-25276 GCA_964409625.1 uncultured Bacteroidia bacterium
AAAAACACTTTTGTGCTAAATGAAGTGGTAATAGTGCCGGGCGAAAATCCTGCACATAGAATTTTAAGAAAAGTTATTGCGAATAAAGATAAAAATGATAGAGAAAAATTAGAATCATATCAATATGAAGTATACAATAAAGTAGAATTTGATTTGAATAATCTTTCTGAAAAATTTAGAAATAAAAAAGCATTGAAACAATTTAAATTTGTGTTTGATTATATTGATAGTAGTAGTACTTATGAGAAACCGTACCTTCCTTGGTTTGTATCCGAATCTTTATCAGACTACTATTATAATAAATCCCCACGTCATAAAAAAGAAATTATAAAAGCATCAAAAGTATCGGGAATAAAAGACGAGAGCGTTTCGCAGTTTATGGGAGAAATGTATCAACAAGTAAATATATATGATAACAATGTACTTGTTTTTGGAAAAAATTTCGCAAGTCCTATTTCAGATAACGGCCTGTTTTATTATCGTTATTATTTGCTCGATAGTATTTATTTAGGAAATCATCGCTGCTATCACATTCAATTTAAACCAAAAAGAAAACAAGAACTTCTTTTTTCTGGAAATATGTGGATTTCGGATACCACATTTGCCGTAAAGCGTTTAGAGATGAGTATTCCGGATGATGCGAATATTAATTTTGTTACTACCCTTAACGTAGTTCAAGAGTATGAACGCGTTGATAGCACATGGATGTTAAATAAAGATAAATTATTAATTGATTTTAAATTCAGAGATAGAGATGATAAGATGGGTATGTATGGAAGAAAAACTACCTCATACAAAAACTATGTAATCAATAAGCCAAAGGAAACTCAATTTTATTCTGGACTTGATAATTTGCTTGTTGAAAAAGGTGCAGATGAAAAAACGGAAGACTTTTGGAAAACCGCTCGACACGATTCTTTGACTGAAAATGAAGCAGGAGTTTATAAAATGGTAGATACAATTCAATCAATGCCAATTTATAAATCAATTGTAAATGTTGCCACCATTTTTTTAACGGGATATAAAGTATGGGGGCTAGTTGAAATTGGACCTTATTTTAATATGTACAGTTTTAATAAAGTAGAGGAAAATAGATT
>CAYPEC010000001.1:25376-26917 GCA_964409625.1 uncultured Bacteroidia bacterium
AAAGTAATTATGAATACCAAAAATTAGTTGTCAACATAAATGACCGCTTTAGATTACAACCAATAGGTTATACAGATTACTTAATAGAAGGAGGCAAGATTTTCGGACAAGTTCCTTATCCACTTCTTGAACTTCATGGTGGTAATGAAACATATACTTACGACCCATTTGCATTTAACATGATGAATTATTACGAATTTGCAAGCGATGAGTATTTTACTGTGCAAGCATTTCATCATTTCGAAGGATTTTTTCTAAATAAAATTCCATTGCTGAGAAAACTAAAATGGAGAGAGGTTCTTTCTGCAAAAGCATTAATTGGAAGAGTAAATAATAAAAATAGAGAACTATTAATTTTTCCTACAACATTATCAGCACTTGATAAAGGACCTTACTATGAAATAGGAGCAGGAATTGAAAATATTTTCAAAATATTTCGAGTGGATGCTTTATGGCGTTTATCTTATTTAGACAGACCAAATATTGCTAAATTTGGTATCAGAGGTTCTATACAATTGATATTCTAACGTATGATTTTAAGAGCAGAAAATTTAGTTAAAAAGTATGGCAGCAGAACTGTTGCTAAAGGAGTTTCTGTTGAGGTAAAGCAAGGCGAAATAGTTGGTTTATTAGGGCCTAATGGTGCTGGAAAAACAACTTCATTCTATATGATTGTTGGAATGATTAAACCAAATTCAGGAAGAATATTTTTGGATGATATGGAAATTACTAACGAGCCAATGTATAAACGCGCACAACTTGGTTTGGGTTATTTACCACAAGAAGCATCCGTTTTTAGAAAACTTTCAGTAGAGGATAATATTCGTTGTGTGTTAGAAATGACAACACTTACAAAAAAAGAACAAGAGCATAAAGTAGAAATACTTTTAGATGAATTTAATTTAAATCATGTAAGAAAAAATCAAGGCGATTTTCTTTCAGGCGGTGAGCGAAGAAGAACTGAAATTGCGAGGTGTTTGGCAACAAGTCCAAATTTTGTTTTATTAGATGAACCCTTTGCGGGTGTTGACCCTATTGCTGTTGAGGATATTCAGTCAATCGTTGCAAATTTGGTTAAAAAAAATATTGGAATATTAATTACCGATCATAATGTTCATGAAACACTATCAATTACAGACAGAGCATATTTACTTTTTGAAGGTAGTATTTTGAAAGCTGGTACTGCCGAAGAGCTGGCAAATGACGAACAAGTAAGAAGAGTTTATCTCGGACAAAATTTCGTATTGAGAAAATAAAATTAGTTGTTTTCTACTAATTCAAATTCATAGAATTCCATAATCTGATTAGCTAATAATTTTTTACAAGCTTCATCAATTTTAATCTTTGCAGCATCTTTTGATTCCGCTTCGATTTCTAGAGAAATATGTTTCCCTATTCTTACATTCTGAATTTCAGGTAATCCAACATTTTTCATACTTGAAGTAACTGCCTTACCTTGAGGATCAAGCAATGCTTTGAGAGGCATTACATCTATTTCTGCTTTAAATTTCATTTTGTTTTTTCTTGCTGCTAATATTATT
>CAYPEC010000001.1:27017-34672 GCA_964409625.1 uncultured Bacteroidia bacterium
GTTTGTCGTGAATCAATATTAAATTTTGCTAAACGAATGGCAGAAAATATTGTAATTAAAAAACCGAAATATGCGAGCCATTTATTTTCCTCTAAGAATAAGAACCCTTCTTTAGAAACATTAGAGCAATTTAAAATCATCATAAACATCATCGCTCCAGGGACTACACCAAAAGAAACCATATCTGCTAATGAATCTAATTGTTTTCCAATTTCTGAATGAACTTTTAATAATCGAGCAGCCATTCCATCAAAAAAATCAAAAATTGCTGCTGCCCAAACAAAATAAGTTACTAAAACTAAATTTCCTTTAAAAACATATACTATTGCTATACAACCGCAAAGAAGATTTAAGCAAGTAATTGCATTGGGTATATGTTTTTTAATATTCATCTTTTGGCAAACTTAAGCAATTTTTTATCGGCTAAGCAAAATCCTATCTTTGTGTAATTCTAATGTATGAAAAACAAACAACACATCGCTCAACTATTCTTGAAGTATTACTTGTTGCTTAGTTTTTTGTTTTATGTTATTGTAACTTTTTATTTCTCAAATATTCCTTTCTTTTGGGATTCGCCTCATTTTTCAAGACAGGCATTATTTTATTACAACAATAATTTTCATTCCTTTTTTTCTCCCAATAATTTAGATTCTGGACATCCTCCATTTTTTGCTATGTATCTCGCTTCTGGCTGGAAACTGTTTGGTAAAACTTTATTGGTAAGTCACTTGCTAATATTACCATTTGCTTTGGGGATAATTTATTTTATTGATAAGATAACTTCGCGCTATTTGAAATCACCATATAAGCAGCTTGCTGTATTTTTTGTTGCGATTGATTCTGTTTTTTTAATGCAAACTATCTATATGAATTTTGAATTGCTAATGATTTTTGCATTTCTTTTTTCACTTCATCAATTATATAAAAATAATAGAATTCTTTTTGCATTGGGGCTTTCAATTCTTGTTTTTTCAAATATTAGAGGATCTTTAATGGTTCTATCTCTTTTACTTATTGATATTAAAATAAATAAATTTACTCTAAAAAATATTTTAGCATTTGTAATTCCATTTTTGCTTTTTGTGGCTTGGAACTATATACATCTAATATCTGCTGGGTGGGCTCTAGTTAATCCACTTGATGAGCAAGAAAGAGGAATTGCTAATGCAGGAAAAATGTTTAGAAATTTTGTAAATGTTATTTGGAAGTGTAATGATTTTGGCAAAATATTTTTGAGCGCTACAATCGCAATCCTAGTTTTGAAAAAATCTCGGAAAGAATTAGATGAAAAATTGAAAGAATTATTTTTTATTCTTTTTGCTTCATTATTATTTATTGGTATTGTATCGATAATACTTACAAATCCTATGGGGCACAGATATTTTATAAGTATTAACTTCTTCCTTATTCTCGCTTTTTTTCTTACACTTCAACTATATTTTAGCAAAAGCAATTTAAAATTTATAATATTCGTTTTGGCTGTAATCCTTTTCACAGGTAATTGGTGGTATTATCCTTTTAAATATTCTAATGGCTGGGATACATCTGCAAAAGGACTTACTTATTTTAAACTGGAAAAAGAATTGAATCATTTTTTATTGAAAAATCAAATTTCAAAGCAGAATATAGCAGTATCTTTTCCTATTAGTATAGAAGATGAAGCGACTTATTTAATACCATCTTCTAATGGGGTCTATACTTATTTGGTTGACGATTCTATAACTACCTATCCTTATATAATTGAATCAAATCTTTGTAATAATTATTCCGAAAAAAGATTGAAACAATTAGAAAAATTAAATCTTGTAAAGGAATTTAAAGGAGGAGTTGTATTCATCAGGTTATATTCTCAAAAAAAGGGATCAAGGCAATAAATAGTTAGATAAATCGTTCTATTTTTCGGATTTGATATTTTTTCGTAACTTTAGCATTCCTTTTCAAGATGAACTACAATAGAAAAATCATATTAGGGCTCTTTACTTTATTCTCTTTGGGTGCATTTGCCCAAAAATATAGTAATGAATTTTTATCCATTGGCGTAGGAGCTCGAGCTCTGGGGATGGGCAATACACAGGTATCAACTGTTAACGATGTTACTGCGGGTTATTGGAATCCTGCAGGATTAAATGGGCTCAGTTCAAATATGCAACTTGGAGTAATGCATTCTGACTATTTTGCTGGTATTGCAAAATATGATTATGCCGCTCTTGCATTTAGAATAGATACTTCATCTGTTTTAGCATTTAGTTACATTCGTTTTGGAGTAGATGATATCCCGAATACAACCGAACTAATAGATGCAGATGGTAATATAGACTATGATAGAATATCAAGTTTCTCTGCTATTGATAATGCCTTTTTAATTTCTTATGCTCGACTAACAAAAATTCCAAATTTGAGAATTGGAGCAAACCTTAAAATAATCAGAAGAAAAGTGGGAGATTTTGGTGGAGCATGGGGATTTGGGCTAGATGCCTCTGCGCACTACAAATATAAAGGATGGAATTTTGGAGCCATGGCTCGCGATGTTACTACAACATTTAATGCATGGTCATATACTTTGTCAGATGATGTGAAGCAGGTTTTTGAATTAACGGGTAATGAAATTCCGGATAACTCTATTGAATACACTTTTCCTAAATTAGTGCTTGGAGCGTCTCGTAAATTCGAAGTCTATAAAAAAATTGCTGTTATGCCTGTTTTAGATATGGATATTACAACAGATGGGAAACGTAACGTATTGGTTAAAACAAATATTTTTAGTCTTGACCCCCATGTTGGAGTGGAATTATCGTATAACAACATGATTTTTGTAAGAGGCGGAATAACCAATATTCAAGAAGAAACAAATGAGGAAAATAAAAAAATAAAAACATTTCAACCTACTATTGGAGTAGGAATAAAAATAAAAGCAATTACGATAGATTATGCACTGACAGAAGTTGGAGATAACTCTATAGCGCTGAAATCAAATGTTTTTTCACTTAAATTTGATATTAATAAAAAGGTTAGATGATTAAAAAACTACTCTTTATATGGTTTATATCTTTAGCTTCTCTTACAGCTATTGCTCAGCCCTATGGTAACGAGTGGATAAATTATTCTCAGCCCTATTATAAATTTAAAATTGCTCAAGATGGAATTTATAGAATAGATTCCACAACTCTTGCTGAAGTTGGATTTCCAACAGTTGACCCAAGAAATATTCAGCTTTTTGCTAGAGGCAAGGAATTGCCAATTTATATTCAAGGAGAGCAAAATGGAGTTTTCAATTCATCTGACTTTATTGAATTTTATGGACAAAGAAATGATGGATATTTAGATTCGAATTTATATGGAGGTTCAGGCAATCAACCAAATCCTTACTACTCAGGATTTACAGATTCCACCACTTATTTTTTAACTTACAATAGTTCCATTGCCAATAAACGAGCTGCGTTTGTCAATAGTTCAAATTATGCATCTCATACAACTGTTGATTATGTTTGGAAAAAGGAATTGAAATTTTATAATAACCAGTTTTACGATGATGAAGGTAGTGGAGTAATCAGTCCTTATTGGACAAAGGCCGAAGGATATTTTTCAGACTCTTATGCTGAAAATACAACATTTGTTCAGAACATTCTTTTGCCTCAAATGCACAGCTCTGGACCATCGTCTTATTTTGAAGGAGTTGTTATGGGACTGTCAAATAATGATTGTCGTGTAAGAATTTCATATAAGAACACTTCTAATTCAATGATTCCAATTGTCGATACAAGTTATAGTGGCTATTCGATGAATAAATATATAAACACTATTCCTTCAAATGATATCAATTTAAATACAAACTTAAATATAGACTTTTTAATAAAAACATCAGCTGGTAATAGGTCTGCTGTTTCGTATCTTTTTTTAAAATATCCACATACTCTTAATTTTGAAAATAAATCCACTTTCGAATTCTCCATAGAAGATGAACTTTTTGGAGATACCAACCTTGTTGCTATTACAAATTTTAACGGTTCAACATCTCCTGTTTTATATGATATTACAAATGGGAAGAAAATTTCTGTTACCGAAAACGCAGGAACTTATTATGCGTTAATACCTAATGCAGGCAATGAAAAATTATGCTATCTGTCATCATCTGCTAGCATTGTTTCAATAGCCAAATTGGTTAAAGTAAATACAACAGGATACTTCACAGATTTTTTAGCTTTACCTCACGATTCAACTTTTATTATCATTTCAAATAAAAAAATATGGAGTGAAGCACAACAATATCAGGCGTATAGAACAATTACTAGAAGAGATTGGAAAGATGTAATGCTTATAGATATTGATGATTTGTACGATCAATTTGCTCATGGAATTTATTTGCATTCGCTATCCATTCGAAAATTTGCTGAATATGCTTATGCTAATTTTGCTGAAAAACCACAATATCTTTTATTACTTGGAAAGTCCGTTACTCCTTGGAGAGCAAGGATAGATTGGTATGGTAGTACAAAAATTCCGCTATTGCCTACTTTTGGAAATCCAGGCGCAGATAATTTGTTTGTAACAGGTCTCGATGTTCCTTTTGGAACGAGTTATTTACAATCAATTAGAATTGGTAGGGTTGCTGCTAGAAACTCCATTGACGCTCAGGTATACTTAGATAAGCTAGTAGAGTTTGAAGGAAACACAACTCCCGAACCATGGATGAAAAATATTTTACATTTTGCTGGAGGTGCGGATTTGAATGAACAACAATTTCTATCAAGTTTTCTTTCTAAATATGAAGCAACAATAGAGGATAGTTCTTTTGGGGGGAATGTTTTAACATTTGCAAAAAGTTCAACCGCCCCAATACAGATTAACAAATCTGATTCAGTAAAAAAACTGATAGATGGGGGAGTATCTATGCTTACCTTTTTTGGACATGGCTCCGGAACGGCTTTTGACCAAAGTATAGATAATCCAAGTGTGTACAATAATAAAGGTAAGTATCCATTATTGTTAGCACTTTCTTGCTTGGCAGGAGATATTCATACGGAAGTGTCAAGTACAAGCGAGGTGTTTAATTTAATAAAAGATAAAGGAACAATTGCCTTTATAGGTTCTATTGCTCTTGAGGGAGCAAATCAATTAGATTATTATTCTACTCCATTTCATAAAAATCTTGCTAGGAATAAATATGCAAAAAGTTTAGGGGAAATAATTAGACAAACTATAGAAGATATAAATTTAACAAATGGTTTTTCAGGAGAAAATATTTCGCTCAATATGACTTATCATGGCGACCCTGCAATCATTCTCAATTCATTTGATAAGCCAGATTATGAAATTACTCCTGCAGATATTGTTGGAGATATTTCAGATGGAACCAACATCAAATTAAGAATCTCGGTTGCTAATAATGGCAAGGCAATAAATAAAGATTTTGGAATAGAAATTATTCAAAATTTACCCGATGGAAGTCAGAAAAAATATTTTAATTTTTATGCTTCTCCGCTTTATAAAGGAACATATCTCTTGAGTATTCCAATTGATTATTCAACTATGATAGGAGTAAACAATTTTACTGTAAATGTAAATTTGCCGAATCTAAGTAATACCGTTAGCTTGATACCAGAAATAACAACTCTTAACAATTCCGCACAAAATACAGTTGAAGTTCCTGGTGCTGCAATAAAATGTATTTGGCCATATCAATATGCGGTTATTCCAAATGATAATGTGAAATTGAAAATTTCAACCAGCAATCCATTAGAGCAAAGCAGAGATTATACATTTGAAATTTGCACGAATGATTCTTTTAATATTATAGATCCTTCCTATAGGACTGGAAATGTAACTTCTTTAGGCGGTGTTGTAGAGTGGTTGGTTCCATATACATTGCAAGATAGCACAGTTTATTATTGGCGGGTAAGCCCGGGTACTATTAACGGGAAAAATTTTTATGCTGAAAGTTCATTTGAATACATTCCAACTAAAACTGGTTGGGGACAATCTAATTTTCCACAATTTACAAAAGGAGATAAGTATCGTTTTGTAAATGCCATTGACTCACTTGAAAAATTTACTTTTGTTGATAATGTTAGGCAGATAGAGTGTCAGGTTTACCCATATTTTGGTTATTGGAACCCTAAATCAAGTCCCGCTGGCTACACAAAATTTAAAATTGATTTAACAGAACAACATACCCAGTCATGTGTTCAGCCAGATGGTATCGTTATAGCATATTTAGATGCAGTTTCTGGAGATCCCGTTTTAATTCAATCTATGGATCAGTATAATTCTAAAAGTTGTAATCAAGATCCCGCAAATTTCTTTAAACTCCCATGTTTTGATTTTTATACGCATGACGCTACGCATCGTCAATATGTAACAGATTTTATAGATACTGTTATCCCGGTAGGAGCTCGTGTTTTAATTTACAATACTGGAAATCATTATGCTGAGGAGTTTGAAGAACCACTTTACCAAGCATTCGAATCTCTCGGAGCTTGCAATATTCGAACTTTAAAAGACAGCGTTGCTTATATTTTATGGGGAGTTAAGGGTGGGGTAGCTTGTTCTGCTAAAGAAACAATAGCTGATTCGTCTTACGGAAATATATCATTTACGGATACTTATTCTACTGCATGGAAAGACGGTGACATAACCTCCGAAATTATTGGTCCTGCTGCTGATTGGGGTTCGATGCATTGGAAGTTCCATTCTTTGGATGCAAGCCCTGGAGATAGTATTATTATTGGGATAGTTGGAATTACTAATTCAGGAGTTGAAACTTTGTTAGCCACCTTCAATCGCGATTCTTTAGATGTTTTAAATTTATCTGCATATGTAGATGCCGCTACACACCCTTATATAAGATTAGTAGCTTATGTAAAAGATGATGTATTTAGAACCGCTCCTCAACTTGATAATTGGAGAGTTCTTTATTCTCCTGTCCCAGAAGGTGCTATTGAACCTAAGCTTGGTTATTCAGTAAGCTCAACAAATCTACAAGAAGGAGACAACCTTAAATTTTCTATTGCTTTTAAAAATGTAAGCGATTATGATTTTACCGATAGTTTGTTGGTAAGATACTCTATCGAAGATAAAAATAGAGTTAAAACAACCGTTTTAGAAAAACTAAAATCACCATCTTTAACCACAGGTCAATATTTTGTTGATACTGCTTCTATAAGTACGCGAGGTTATGCTGGAAATAATGTGTTGTGGGTAGAGGTAAACCCAATTGGGGCTACAAAATCTCAACTCGAGGAATATCATTTTAATAATTTTTTAAGAACAGACTTTGCTGTACAAGCAGATAAAATAAATCCTTTGCTTGATGTAACTTTTGATGGAGTAAGAATTATGAACGGAGATATAGTTTCTGCAAAGCCATCGATACTTATTAAATTGAAAGATGAAAATAAGTTTATTGCATTAGATGACCTAGAAGATTTTAAAATATTTATAACCGACCCATCAAATAATGCAGTCTTAATTCCATCTTCCAACGTAAAATTTACTAAAGCTCTGCTTCCAAATAATAGTTGTACCATAAATTATGATCCTCAGTTTTTACAAGATGGAATTTATCATTTGCGTGTTCAAGCAACTGATGTATCAAAAAATGAATCTGGAGCTTTTGATTATGAAGTAGACTTTGAAGTAATAAATAAATCAACTATTAC
>CAYPEC010000001.1:34772-39726 GCA_964409625.1 uncultured Bacteroidia bacterium
ACCAAAGGATTCGGCAAGATGTACCTCATGAGGTGATAACCTCTATCTTTGCTCCGTGAAAAAAAACAACCTTCTATTTCTTTCTGTTTTATCGGGCTTTTTGCTTGCTTTTGGTTGGCCTGATATAGGATTTTCATTCCTGCTTTTTATAGCTTTAATCCCACTACTGATTTTAGAAAATGAAATTTTTGAAAGAAAATTAACAGCATTATCACTATTCAAATATTCTTATTTAACTTTTTTAATTTGGAATTCAATTACTACTTGGTGGACGTGTAATGCGTCTTTAGGTGGTGGCTTAATGGCAATTTTGGCCAACTCGTTTTTGATGGCAATTACATTTCAACTATTTCATCTGACCAGAAAAAAAGTAAATACAAAAGCAACCTATTTTATTTTTATTGTATTTTGGATAACCTTCGAATTCCTCCATCATGACTGGGATTTAACTTGGACTTGGCTTACGCTTGGGAATGGATTAGCTAGTTATCCAAATATTATACAATGGTATGAATACACGGGAATATTTGGTGGAAGCTTGTGGATTTTATTAGTGAATGTTTTGTTGTTTCGAATCATTCAAGATTTCAAATCGAAAATTAAAAATTACAAACCGATTGCTGGAGTTATAGTGTTACTAATACTTCCAATGCTTTTTTCTTTTTATATCAAAGCAACTTGTTCAGTAACAAATCAATCTGATTATGAAAATAATAATATTGTTATAGTTCAACCGAATATTGACCCATACAATGAAAAATTTTCCAGTTCATTTCACATTCAACTTCAGAAAATGTTGGAGATGGCAAAAACAAAAGTTGATTCTACCATTGATTATTTAATATTTCCAGAAACTGCATTAACCGAAAGTTTTTGGGAGAATGAATTTCAAAAATCTTATAGTATTAATTCACTGCAGGAGTTTTTAAAACAATATCCGAAATTGAAAATTATTATTGGAGCATCTACATTGCGACAATATATGCAAGGAGAAAAAATTTCAGTTACTGCAAGAAAATTTACTGAAGAAGATGCATATTACGATGCTTATAATACCGCATTGCAAGTTGAGAATGGATATAAAATCCAAGTTTATCATAAGTCTAAATTGGTTCCAGGAGTTGAACGCATGCCTTTTCCAGCACTTTTAAAGCCCCTTGAAAAGCTTGCGGTTAATTTAGGTGGAACAACTGGCAGCTTGGGTATACAAGAGGATAGATCTGTTTTTAATTCATCTGAAAAAATTAAAGTAGCACCAATAATTTGTTATGAAAGTGTTTATGGTGAGTATGTAGGTGAGTATGTAAAACATGGAGCTAATTTCCTTGCAATAATTACAAATGACGGTTGGTGGGGTGATACGCCAGGTTATAAACAACATTTAAAATATGGTGCATTAAGAGCAATTGAAACTCGTAGATGGGTGGCTCGTTCTGCAAATACAGGAACCTCTTGTTTTATAAGTCCGTTAGGAGAAATCATACAGCCAACGGATTGGTGGATCCCAACTGTTATTAAGCAAACAATAACATTAAATTCCGAGCAAACCTTTTATACTCGTTATGGTGATTATATTGCTAGAATTGCTTTTTATTGTTCTTTTTTAATTCTTATTTATTACTTCTTGTTGCGATTTAGAATTATCAAAACCTAATACCTTTGCAAATCTTTTCGAATAGATAATTTTAAAATGAAAACAGGCGTATTACTTATTAATCTTGGAACTCCCAATAGTCCTAAAACTTCGGATGTTAGAAAATATTTAACTCAATTTTTAAATGACCCAAGAGTCATTGACATTAATCCTATTGGGCGTTTTATTTTAGTGAATGGGATTATCGTTCCTTTTCGTTCTTCAAAGTCAGCAAAACTTTATGAGAAAATTTGGACAAATGAAGGCTCTCCACTTTTAGTAAATAGTATTAAGCAGAAAGAATTATTGCAAAAGTCATTGGGCGAAAATTATGTTGTAGAGTTGGGAATGCGTTATCAGAAGCCAAGTATAGAAAGTGCTATTGAGAAATTAAAAGTAGCTTCTGTAGATAAAATTATTGCTATTCCGCTTTATCCGCAATATGCTACTTCAAGCACCACTTCATCTATTGAAGAGACAAATCGAATTTTTGCAAATTGGAAGAATCATCCTCCGGTAAAATTTGTTGAGAATTTTTTCGATGATTCAGGATTTATAGATGCTTGTGTAGAAAAAGCAAAAAAATACAATCTTAATGAATATGATTATTTTATTTTCAGTTATCATGGATTGCCTGAAAGACAAATAACAAAAGCATCAAAAGAGTTTAGTGATGGTTCTTGTAAAATAGGTTCTTGTTGTGATGCTATCACAGATAAAAACCGTTTATGCTATCGTGCAAATTGCTTGGCAACAACAAGAGCATTGGTACAAAAATTAAATCTTCCGGAAGGAAAATGTAAAACAACCTTCCAATCTCGTTTAGATGATAAATGGCTGAAACCATACAGTGATAAGGTAATTGAAGAATTAGCAAAAGAAGGAAAGAAAAAAATACTAGTATTTTCTCCTGCTTTTGTTGCCGATTGTCTTGAGACTATTTATGAAATTGGAACGGAATATCAGGAAATTTTTACCGAACACGGTGGCGAAAAAATTCAACTGGTAGAAAGTTTGAACGATTCTCCTATTTGGATAGAAGCATTGAAAAATATGGTACTACGAATGAATTAATTTTGAATGAAACAAATTTCAATTGAAAATATTTCTTTAAAATCTAATTCCAAACCTCTTTTTGTTTGCATATCCTATGATTATAAAAATCAAATCGAAAAACTAACTTCAGGAAATTTTGATGGAATAAAATTTCAAAATATTTTTTGCTCGGAAGTTGATTTACAAAACCCACTTGCAGGTGCTCATTATTTTTTTGCAGAGAGTGAAATTGAAAAAGTAAATATATCTCCCAATATCTATTTAAAACAAAGAGTTTCTAAAGAAGAATATATTGAAACAGTCAATAAAATCAAACAGCATATAAAGCTTGGAGATATTTATGAAATGAACTATTGCATTGAATTTTATGCAGAGAATGTTGGGGTAAATCCATTGGAAGTATTTAATAATTTACAAAAAATATCAGATCCTCCTTTTGCAACTTTTTGTAAAATGGGAGATGTGTTTGTGATTGGTTCAAGCCCCGAAAGGTTTTTAAGAAAGCAAGGAAATAGATTAATTTCTCAGCCAATTAAAGGAACTCGTAAAAGAGGAAAAACATCTGAAGAGGATTTGAAATTAATTGCAGAGCTATCAACTGATGAGAAGGAGAGAAGTGAAAATATTATGATTGTAGATTTGGTTCGGAACGATTTATCCAAAGTTGCAAAAAGAGGAACCGTTAATGTTGATGAGCTTTGTAAGGTATATTCGTTTAAACAGGTTCATCAATTAATTTCAACTGTAAGTTGTGAACTCAAAGAAAATGTTTCTTTCAAAGGTATAATTCATGCAACATTCCCAATGGGTTCAATGACAGGGGCTCCAAAGGTTAGAGCTATGCAGTTGATTGAGCAATATGAAAAAACTAAAAGAGGAATCTATTCTGGAGCAATTGGATATATTATGCCTAACGGAGATTTTGATTTAAGTGTTGTTATTAGAACAATACTGTATAATCAAAAAGAAAAATATTTGTCTTTTATGGTTGGTAGTGCAATTACAGATAAATCAAATCCTGAAAAGGAATACGAAGAATGTTTGGTGAAAGCAAATGCAATGATTCAAGCATTGAGTTAAAACCTTAAATTTGCTTAATGATTAAGCAATTCAAAGAATTTATTTCGGAAAATAATCTTTTAAAATCAGGAGCTGGAATTCTTCTTGCTGTTAGTGGAGGTATTGACTCTGTTGTGATGTGTGAATTATTATTTCAGACAAAAATAAATTTCGCAATTGCTCATTGTAATTTTCAATTAAGAGGAAAAGAAAGTGATGGAGATGAAAAATTTGTAAAAGAGCTTGCTGAAAAGTATCAAGTAAAAATTTTCTCACAGAAATTTGAAACAGAGAAATATGCTCAAGCTAATAAGCTTTCAATACAAATGGCAGCAAGAGATTTGAGGTATTTCTGGTTTGAACAAATTAGAAAGCAAAACAATTTTAAAAGCATAGCAGTTGCTCATAATAAAAATGATGTTGCAGAAACTATTCTTTTCAATTTGTCGAGAGGAACAGGAATGGCAGGGCTTCATGGAATTTCTGTAAAAAATAAAAAAATAATTCGTCCTTTACTTTTTGCTTCGAGAGAAGAAATTGAAATTTTTCGAAATGCTAATAAACTCAAGTACAGAGAAGACAGTAGTAATAAGTCGGATGAGTACAGCAGAAATTTTATTCGTCATCAGATTATTCCTGCTTTTCAAAAGTTAAATCCATCTTTTGTTTCTTCTATTTATGAGTCTTCAAAAAATATTTCTGAAGTCGAAAATTTTATAGAAGAAAAGATTGGTGCTCTTAAATCAGAAATTACTTTTATTAAATCAGATGATTTTTTTATTGATATTGAAAAACTAAATCAGCAAAAAAGTAAAAATTTTATTTTATTTTATTTACTTGCTGAATATGGATTTAATAAAGATGTAGTAGATGATGTAATAGTTGCTTTGAAATCTCAGTCGGGTAAAATATTTTATTCAGATAAATTCCAATTGGTAAGGGATAGGAAGTATTTAATTGTTACAAAAAAAGGAGTTGATAAAGTTGAGGTTGTATCAATATTTGACAACACAAAAAAAATAGACACTCCAGTTAAAATTCATTTTTTGAAATTGAAATTTGAAAATTTGAAAATGATTTCTGATTCAAAAATTGCCTACCTGGATTTTGATAAACTTCAGTTTCCAATGGAAATTAGAAAATGGCAAAACGGAGATAGGTTTGTTCCTTTTGGAATGAGTTCTAAGAAGAAGATTAGTGATTTTT
>CAYPEC010000002.1:0-1341 GCA_964409625.1 uncultured Bacteroidia bacterium
GCTGTCAAATCAAAGCCTTCCAAAAATTTGGTTGTATAGTCTCCTTTAATAAAATTCTCGTCCTTCATTAACTTTAAGTGGAATGGAATGGTAGTTTTTACTCCTTCAATTACATATTCACTCAGTGCACGATGCATTTTAGCAATTGCTTCCTCTCGAGTTTGAGCAACTGTAATAAGCTTCGCAACCATACTATCGTAATTCGGAGGAATCGTGTATCCAGCATAAATATGTGAATCTACACGGATTCCATGTCCGCCTGGAGTGTGTAGGTTCCCTATCTTTCCTGGCGAAGGGCGGAAATTATTAAATGGGTCTTCGGCATTGATACGACACTCTATAGCACATAACTGAGGGAAATAATTTTTTCCGGAAATTGGAACTCCTGCCGCTACTAAAATTTGTTCGCGTATCAAATCGTAATCAATCACTTCTTCCGTAATTGGATGTTCAACCTGAATACGTGTATTCATTTCCATGAAATAAAAATTACGGTGTTTGTCCACCAAAAATTCTACTGTTCCAACACCTTCATACTTTACTGCCAATGCCGCTTTAATGGCAGCAGCACCCATTCTTTCACGCAACTCATCCGTCATAAAAGGAGAAGGAGTTTCTTCAACTAACTTCTGATGTCTTCTTTGAATAGAGCAATCTCTTTCGGATAAATGACAAGCTTTGCCGTATTGGTCACCTACTACTTGAATTTCGATATGGCGGGGTTCTTCAATGTATTTTTCCATGTACATGGCTCCATTTCCAAATGCAGCTTCAGCTTCTTTAAATGCTGAATCATATAATGCAGCCATTTCCTCTTCTTTCCACACAATGCGCATTCCTCTGCCACCACCACCAGCAGTTGCTTTGATGATTACAGGATAACCAACTTTAGGAGCTAACTCAATTGCTTGCTCTGCGCTTTCTAGCAATCCATCTGAACCTGGAACACAAGGGACTCCAGCCGCAATCATGGTGGATTTTGCCGATGCTTTATCTCCCATTGAATTAATCATTTCGGGAGAAGCGCCAATAAACTTAATACTATGTTCCTGACATATTTTAGAAAATTTTGCATTCTCTGAAAGAAATCCATAACCCGGATGTATTGCATCCGCATTGGTAATTTCTGCTGCTGAAATAATGCTTGGAATATTTAAGTATGATTCTTTGCTTGGAGGAGGTCCTATGCAAACTGCCTCATCAGCAAATTTTACATGTAAGGATTCTTTATCGGCTGTTGAGTAAACTGCAACAGTTTTAATTCCCATTTCCTTGCAAGTACGAATAATACGCAATGCAATTTCTCCTCTATTTGCTATTAATATTTTTTTAAACATTTTT
>CAYPEC010000002.1:1441-19537 GCA_964409625.1 uncultured Bacteroidia bacterium
ACTTCGCTTTCTATTTCATTAAAAAGCTTCATTGCTTCTATGATACAGATTGGCTTTCCTGCTTTAATTTCATCTCCAATATTTACAAACGATGGTTTATCGGGCGATGATGAACGATAGAAAGTTCCTATCATTGGAGATTTAATGGTAATGTAATTCGCATTTTCAACAGCTTTTGGTGCTGCCGGGGCTGGCGCACTTGCCTGTGGGGCTGAAGCTGCAACTTGAATTGGCGCTGTTGCCATTGGCATGGTGGTTTGAACCATCACAGGAGCTTCTTGTCCTTTTTTGCCATTGCCTGTTTTAATTACAATCTTGAAATCTTTTATTTCAAGTTCAACTTCGCTAACGCCTGATTTAGCTACAAATTTTATCAGGTCTTGAATTTCATTTATTTTCATCGCTGTTGTTTTTTAATGATTAATATATGATGAATTATCCGTTATATGCCCACTTAATATATATTGAACCCCAAGTAAATCCTCCTCCAAAAGCAGAGAGAATTACATTTTGTCCTTTCTTTAATTGCTTTTCATAATCCCACAAACAAAGAGGAATTGTTCCTGCAGTTGTGTTTCCATAACGTTCAATATTGAGCATTACCTTTTCACTATTCAAGCCCATTCTGCTTGCTGTCGCATCTATAATTCTTTTGTTTGCTTGATGCGGCACAAGCCAATCAACATCTTCGCTTTTCAAATTATTGCGCTCCATTATTTCTGCAGAAACATCTGCCATTCCTTTAACTGCAAATTTGAAAACTGCCTGTCCTTCTTGGTGCACATAGTGCTCACGATTTGATACAGTTTCAATTGTTGGAGGATATAATGAACCTCCTGCTTTTTGGTAAAGGTATTCTCTTCCAGAACCATCTGCTCTTAAAATAAAATCCACTACTCCAAGTCCTTCGGTATTTGGCTCAAGCAAAACGGCTCCTGCTCCATCGCCAAAAATAATACAAGTAGAGCGGTCTTGATAATCCACAATAGCAGACATCTTATCAGAACCTACCACAACTACTTTTTTATATTTACCTGTTTCAATAAACTGAGTTCCTGTGGAAAGCGCATAAATAAAGCCAGAGCAGGCAGCCGAAAGGTCGAAACCCCAAGCATTTTTTGCTCCTAGTTTATCGCAAACAATATTGGATGTGGATGGGAATACATGGTCGGGAGTAACAGTTCCAACAATTATCATGTCGATATCCATTGGTGTAATTCCCCTTTTTTCACAAAGCCCCTTGATGGCTTCAACGCACATATCTGAATTCGCTTTCCCGTCTTTTAAAATTCTTCTTTCCTTAATTCCTGTTCTGCTAACAATCCATTCGTCATTTGTCTCAACCATTTTTTCGAGCTCCTTATTTGTAAGGACGTACTCGGGAAGGTATCCGTTAACTGCGGTTATGGCTGCTGTGATTTTTGTCATCAAACAAATGCTTGTTTTATTTTTTCCGAAAGTTTAGATTCAACTACATCTTTCGCCAAAAGTATCATATTTTTAATTGCCACATCATTTGAAATTCCGTGACCAATTATAACATTCGAGTTTATTCCTAAAATAGGCGTTCCTCCATAATTTTCATAGTTGAAGCGGTCGAAATATTCATCCGAACGTCCGCGCTTTTTAATCATGGTATAAAATGATTCTGCTTGTTTTAGCACAATGTTTCCGGTAAATCCATCACATACAATTACATCTGCTTTGCCATTAAATAAATCTCTGCCTTCAATATTTCCGATGAAGTTAAAATCTTTAGAATCTTTCATTAATGTATAAGCTGCCTGAGCAACTAAATTGCCTTTTTCAGATTCTTCGCCAATATTTAAAAGTGCTACCTTCGGATTTGAAATTTTATAAATATTTTCTGCCATCAACGAGCCCAAAATTCCAAATTGATAAAGCACATCTGGCTTACAATCGGCATTTGAACCAACATCTAAAATGATGGAATAATTTCCGTTTTCTTTTGGTAAAATAGAAGTGATGCAAGGACGAATAACCCCAGGAACAGCTTTAACGCTAAACATGCTGCCAACAAGCATGGCTCCTGTGTTTCCTGTACTAGCAAAGGCGTCAAGCGTCCCCTCCTTAAGCATTTTGAAGCCAACGGCAATACTCGAATTTGGTTTTTGCGAAAATGCTTTGGTAGGGTGTTCGCCCATTCCAATTACATCAGGAGCATGCACTATTTCGAAATCGGAAATAGCACGTTTGTTTTTTTCAAGATTATTTTTGATTTGATTTTCATCTCCAATCAAAACGATTTTAATTTCTTTGGGGAGTTCATCAAATGCACGAATAGCCCCTAAAATAGGAGCTTCAGGAGCAAAATCGCCTCCCAATATATCTATGCCAATCTTCATCCTTAAAATTAGAATGAGCTAGAATAAATGAATGTTGGGTTAAACAGCAACTGCTTTTTCAATTACTTGCTTACCTCTGTAATGACCGCACTCTGTACAAACACGGTGATACAATGTTGGAGCTCCGCAGTTTGAGCAAGTAGAAATAGTTGATATTTCTGCTTTGTAGTGTGTTCTTCTTTTACGACTACGGCTTTTTGAGTGTCTGCGTTTTGGATTTGGCATGTTTTCTTTTTTTTAATTTTTCGGTAATTTCAAGCCCTTTAATTTTTCCCATCTTGGATCAATTGCTTGTTCTTTACCTTCTTTTATTTTTACTTGGTCTAATTTTTTTAGCATTGTTTTGTTGCATGTGCTCTTTCCTTTCAGATCCGGATGAACTTTGCGGTATGGAATAGCAAGTACAATGTATTCATAAATATATTGCCCTACATTAATTTCAGAAGCATTGGGTGAAAGCGAAACAATTTCATCGTTTGCGTCTTCCAAATCTTGATTGCTAAATTTCGCTACCAACTGTTGCTTTGTTTTGATTGGAAAATCAAATTCTTCCATGCAGCGGTCGCACTCAAGTTTAACAGATCCTTTGATATCAAAATCAAGAACCATCATTGTCGACTGCTTGTTAAGCGATATTTTAACTTTCAAGTTTCCCTTCTTTATTTCTGAATAATCAAGGGGCTCAAAGAACGAATCGGTTACCTTAAAATTAAAGAGATGCTTGCCTATTTTTAAGTTTGAAAATAATATGTCAAAACCGTCAAACAAACTCATCTCCATAAAATAGGGGCGACAAAGGTAAAAATTTATGTTTTACCACCAAATTTTGATTAAAATAGTATGATTTTATGAAATTTTAGCTCTTTTTCTCCAAAAAAATCTCTGCCATCATGCACCTTACACTTCCTCCTCCAATGGTTTCGATAGTATTGATATTCAAGGGTAAAAGCTCGCAATATTTCTCCATTGTTTTTTTTTGAGAAGATGATATGGCATTGAAAGCTGATTGAGACATTGCCAAATACTTTTTGCCTTCGGTAGAATTTATTTCAAGCATATTGCCTGCAAACTGATTCATTTGCTCAAGAGAAATAGCTACAACTTCATGATTGGTTTCGAGCAAAGTATTTAAAACTTGCTCCTTCTCGGTTTTATTTTTAATGCTTTCCAAACAAACAACTGCAAATTTTTCTGCAACACACATCATTACGTTTGTATGATAAATTTCCTGTGAATTTTTATCTGTTGCTGTAAAACTTATCGGTTTGTAGCCCAATTGTTTTGAAGTATTTTCCAAAAGAGTTTTATCCGTTCTTGCCGAAAGACAGGCATACGCAATTTTATTCTGATGGTCGAAAACAATACTGCCTGTTCCTTCTAAAAAATGATTTTCATTTTCATGAAATGATAAATCAACAATCTTATTTACCTGAAATGATTTTTTCAGATTTTCGATAATGTCCAGCCTTCTTTCCAATCTTCTATTTGGGGCAAGCATAGGATAAAGCACTATCGTTCCATCGGGATGAAAGCTAATCCAGTTATTAGGGAAAACTGCATCGGGCTTCACAGGACTTTCGGTATCCTCAATTACAATAACATTTATGTTTTTCGAGCGAAGCGTTTCAACAGCAGATTGAAATTCCTGTTTGGCTTTTTCTTTTACTATGTTATAATCAGATACTTTTTTTGATTGAAAAGCATTTGATAATTCTGTTTCTACATTAAATCCAAAATTCGCAGGACGAATCATTAATATAGCAGAAGCAGATTGAGTCATTTGGTGTTACCTTTCTCTCTCTTTGCGTATAGGAGTTATCTCTAAAGGGTTTCCTGAAATTCTTCTGTGCTCTTCGCGATTATTAAATACATCGCAAGCCACATAAATAGCATTGCGGAAAGATTCTTCGGATGCTTGATTTTTTCCTGCAATATCATACGCTGTTCCATGGTCAGGCGAAGTGCGCACAACAGACATTCCTGCGGTGTAATTAACCCCCGAACTGAAAGCCAATGTTTTGAAAGGAATCAAACCTTGGTCGTGATACATAGCAAGAATGGCATCAAACTTTGTGTATGAAGAATTTCCAAAAAATCCATCGGCAGGATAAGGACCATAAGCCATAATGCCTGCCTCTTTTGCTGCATTTATTGCAGGAATAATTGCAGATTGCTCTTCTTTCCCTAAGGTGCCATTATCGCCAGCATGCGGGTTTAATCCAAGCACTGCAATCTTTGGTTTTCTTATACCAAAATCTTCAAGTAAAGATTTATTTAATGTTTTAATTTTCGAAAGAATTTTTTCAGTAGATATTTTTTCAGCTATCTGAGAAACCGGCACATGACCTGTAACCAAACCCACTCTCAACGTTCCTGAAACTAAAATCATCAGAGCATCTTGCCCGAATTTATCTGCTAAATATTCTGTATGTCCTGCAAACTTAAATTGCTCTGATTGAATATTATTTTTATTGATTGGCGCTGTAACCAACACATCTATTTTACCTTGCTTCAATGCCTCACAAGCAGAATCTAAAGAACGAAGCGCGTATCTCCCTGAAACCTCAGATGATTTCCCAAGTTCAATTAAAATTTCTTCTTCGTAACAATTGAAAAGATTTGGTCTTTTATTATTGAGTTGATTCAAATCACGAATAGGATTTAAACTAAAATCTTCAAATCCTAATGCTTTGCGGTGATATGAAATTGTTTTAGGGGAACTAAAAACTACAGGAATACAAATATCCATAATCATTGGCTCCATGAGCGTTTTCAAGATTATTTCAATGCCAACTCCATTTGTATCGCCATGTGTAATTCCTACACGAATTTTATTTTCTGCCATAGCGCAAAGGTAAAAATATTAGGGATTTTAGTTCCTTTTATCTAATCCCCACAAAAGCTTGTTTCGAATAGTGCTTAAGAAATTCTGCATTTCGAGTTTGATGAGGTTAATTGAAAAATCTTCTTTGCGAATAGTAAGTTCAAATGATTCATCTACAATTTCGGAACGAGAATCAAGTGATACCAAATAATCTTTCGAGCGACCTTCAATTTTTAATTTCAAAACACTTTTATCAGGAATAACAATAGGACGCACATTTAAGTTATGTGGCGACATAGGCGTAATAACTAAGCTCTCTGATTCAGGCGCTATGATGGGTCCTCCGCAACTTAAGGAATAAGCCGTAGAACCCGTAGGCGTAGAAATTATTAATCCATCAGCCCAGTACGAATTCAGAAATTCTCCATCAATATAAGCGTGAATAGTAATCATACTTACCGTATCTTTTTTATGAATGGTAACTTCATTCAAGGCATAATTCACTTCTCCAAAAAGATTGTTTTTACTTTCTAATCGCAACAAGCTGCGCTTATCTAACACATATTTTTTTTGTACCAGCATTTCCAAAGCTTGTTCAATATCTTCTTTTGAAACACTTGCTAAAAATCCTAACCTACCTGTATTTATACCTAAAATCGGAATGCCGGAATTGCGCACATACATAAGTGTATCGAGCAAACTTCCATCGCCTCCAATGCTAATAAGCACATCAATATTTTTTAAATCCTGATGAGAAGAAAATGTTTTGTGGGGCTTATCGAATTTTATTTTTTCTGAAACGAGCTTGTCGTATTTTTCTTCTACCACAAGTGTAACTCCAAGCTTTTCGAGTTTTTGGAAAACAGTGCGAACGTCCGAAACTACAGCATCGTTAAGTGTTTTTCCATATAAAGCAATGTTCATAGTACTGCGAAGGTAAGAAAATTATATCGGAGCAGTAAAGTGCAAGAAAAATCCGTGTTCTCCTTGTTTGTTTATTGAATACTCAAAACGGATAACGGTATCGTAATAGGTAACAAAGTCAATATTTACACCTCCTCCATAAATCCATGAATTAGAAAGCGGATTGAGCATAAATGTTTTTTTATCTTCTACATATCCAGCATCACCAAATATTCCTACATAAAAAGCATAATGAAACTTGCTAAATTTTTCAACCCTCAGCGAGTTTATTTTTTTTACTCTTGGCTTTACTAACTCCCAACGAATAGCCGCTTGCCCAACAAAATATTTTTGTCCATCTACCACATAATATTCATATCCTCTCACATAATCTCCATATCCTAAGCCCCGCTGAACGGTGTATGGCAGATTGCTCGCAGAGCTTGTCTTTCCTTTTATTCCAGTAGCTATATACAACCTATCCACACCAAACAAATGCGGAAAATATTTTTTTGCAGAAGCGAAAACTGTTGTAACATCTACAGATTCTCTATCTAAAATTCCCATACCAATTTTAGAAACTTCAATAGCGAAATAATGTCCTTTCAATGGATATACTTTTGAATCTCGATAGTCATGCTTAAAGCCATAATCAACAGCCAAGTATTCCATGTAATGTTTGTTATTGGAATAATAATCAGTAGTGATTTTTGTAATGGTGTCAGCCACATTTCCGCTACTAAAACGAAGATTTAAAAAATGCGAATTGTATAATTTAGGTCGGTATGTAAAAGATATTCTCGATGAAAGTTCTTCTCGCATATACCTGTTTTCATCTTTGTAAAACATCAATCGGTTTCCGATAGAACCATAAGCAACTTCATGTGCTCGGTTGTAATAAAAATTAGCTCCCATTCCAACATTTTGTTTTTTATTGATGAATGGAACTTGGTAACTTATACCATACTGCTCAGCATACCCAAAGCGGGCCTTGAGCATTACTGTTTCTTTTCTTCCTCTGAAATTTTCGCGTACTAAATAAAATCCATAACTGGCTCTGTCGAAATTTTTTGTTTCCCACCACACATTAAAATTTCGCTCTGCAATTTCAAACAGTGGAACGGGAAAAGTGTACCAGCGTTCAGCAACAGAAACAACTACATTTATTTGATTGCTATCGGCAAGTTCTTTTTCAATCACCACAAAATTGAACAAAGAAGTATTGAGCAAATTTTGACGCGAACGCTGAAATTGTTTGTCAATGTCTATTAGCTGAATACTATCCCCTTTTGCAAAGGTTAGCTCACGCAAAATAATACTTGGCTTGGTTACTTTATTTCCAACCAATAAAATTTCGTGAATACCAATCCAACGAAGTGAATCAACGCTGCTTTGTCCAAAAAGATTGGTGCTCCAAAGCAGAATAAAACTATATAAAAAAATGGATTTTGCTTTCACTCGAAGAAATAAATATAAAGCAGAAAATTACATATTTAAATAACTCATGAACTGGTCGAAGCGATTTTTAAGGTCTTCGGCATATTCACTCTGATGAAAAGATGCTTTAACATTGTAATTAAAGCGATGAAAGGTTTGAAGTATCGCTGTTAAATCTTGCTTATTTATTTTTAGTGTAATCTCTACTTTCATCGAGTCTGATTGAGGTGCAATGTAACAGCTTAAAATTTTTGCATCATTACTTTCAATTATTTGTGCGATGTGTGTTAAAGAATAATCACGAATGTTTAATTCCAAAACAATGATTCCTCCGGGCTCAGCAACAGCAGACATAGTAGCCATTTTATGAATCAAGTGCTGGTTGGAAATGACTCCTAAATAATTTTCTTTTTCATCCAATACTGGAAGCAAAGAAAGTTTCATTATCGAAATCATTTTGAGCACATCATAATAATGTGCATTGGCTTTTACAAAAGGTCGGATAAGTGTTATTTTGGCTTTGCCAAGTGGCTTTTCAGCATCATTCAAATCAAATATTTCAGTATCGCTGATAAGTCCGATATACTCTCCTTTATTTACAATCGGCAGCTGCGAAACCTTAAACTCATCCATCCAACTAAGCGCCAAAAGTCCATTATCCGTAGGTTTTAGCGGAGGAATTTCATCTGTTATGAGTTCGTGTGCAAGCATTTTAATTTTCTAATAACGTGAATTAAGAGAGATAATTTTAAAACAAACTTAAAAAAGATTTGTTCTTGTTGGCTTATAGAATCAAGATAATTTATCTGCAAGCAATTTCATTTCTACCGCAGCAGAAATTTTTTCGTACAAAATTCTATAAACAGCTTCTGTAATTGGCAGATTTACTTTGTGCTGTTTATTGATTTCATAAATACATTTTACTCCATAATATCCTTCAGCAACCATGTTCATCTCCATTTGAGCTGACTTTACAGAGTAGCCCTTCCCTATCATATTTCCAAAGGTGCGGTTGCGACTAAACTGAGAATAAGCTGTAACGAGTAAATCTCCCAAGTATGCTGAGTCTTTAATATCGCGCTGTATCGGGTGAACAGCATCTACAAATCTTTTTATTTCCTGTATTCCATTTGAAATTAACACCGCCTGAAAGTTATCTCCATAGCCCAATCCATGGCATATTCCGCTTGCTACGGCAAACACATTTTTTAATACTGCCGAAAATTCTGTTCCGTAAATATCATCCGAAACAGCGGCTTTGATGTATCTACAGCTTAGCATGGATGCCACCTCTTTGGCTGTGTCTAAATTTTGAGATGCAATAGTTAAGTATGAAAGCTTTTCCATTGCCACCTCTTCTGCATGGCAAGGACCTGTAATAACTCCAATGTTTTCCATCGGAATTTGATATACTTGATTTAAGAATTCTCCAACAATTAAATTGTGTTCAGGTACAATTCCTTTAATAGCTGAAAAAACTTTTTTGCCTTTCAAATCATTTGGCGAAATTCCGCTAAGTGTTTCTTTTAAAAATGCTGAAGGTATTGCCAGCACAACTATTTCAGAATTTTCAATCGTCTTTTTTAAATCGTTGCTCAAATTAATTTTTGCAATATCAAAATGAACAGAACTAATATAATTGGGGTTGTGATGATATTTTTTAATGTAATCAACTGTAGATTCATTTCGTACCCACCAACCCACATTATTTGAGTTGTTGCAAAGCATTTTTACAATGGCTGTAGCCCAACTACCTCCGCCAATTACTGATATTTTATTTTTTTGCTCCACCTTAATTTGAACTTATGAATTTGTTTCTTCTGTTTTCTCCGGTCGCATTTGCGGGAAAAACAAAACATCTTGAATGCTTGGAGAATTTGTCATTAACATACAAAGTCTGTCAATTCCAATTCCGATTCCTGATGTTGGAGGCATCCCATATTCAAGTGCTCTTAAAAAATCATTATCAATAAACATTGCTTCATCATCCCCTCTTTCCATCAATTTTATTTGCTCTTCAAAACGTGCGCGCTGCTCGATTGGGTCATTCAATTCGCTGTATGCGTTAGCAACTTCTTTTCCGTTTATCATCAATTCAAATCGTTCAACTAATCCTTCTTTACTTCTATGTTTTTTAGTCAACGGGCTCATTTCAATTGGGTAATCCGTTATGAATGTTGGCTGAATAAATTTCCCTTCGCACTTTGCTCCAAATATTTCATCAATCAATTTTCCTTTACCCATTGATGCTTCAGCATGCACTCCAATTTTCGCACAAACTTCTCTTATTTGCGCTTCATTCATTTGGCTAATATCAATTCCAATTTCTTCTTTAATTGCATCTAAAATTCCAATTCGTTTGAATGGTGCTTTAAAGCTAATTGTATTCTCCCCCACTTTTAAATCAGGCGTTCCGTGCAAAGCAACAGCAACCTTTTCAAGCATTTTTTCTGTGAAATCCATCATCCAGAAATAATCTTTGTAGGCAACATAAAATTCCAAAATAGTAAACTCCGGATTGTGCGTTCTGTCCATTCCTTCATTACGGAAGTTTCTGGAAAACTCATACACAAAATCATACCCTCCCACTATCAATCTTTTTAAATATAGCTCATTTGCAATTCGCAAATAAAATGGAACATCTAATGCATTGTGATGGGTGACAAAAGGTCTTGCGGCTGCACCACCTGGGATATTTTGCAAAACAGGAGTATCTACTTCGAGTGCTCCGCTATCATTTAAAAAATCACGAATGGTTTTAATCATTGCGCTTCGCTTTGCAAATGTTTCTTTTACCTGTGGGTTTACAATTAAATCTGCATAGCGTTGTCTGTAGCGGAATTCAGGGTCAGTAACAGCATCATGCGCTTGACCTTCTGCATCTGTTTTGACTATTGGCAGCGGCTTTAAAGACTTTGAAAGTAATTTAATGGAAGTTGCGTGTATCGAAATCTCCCCCACTTTAGTAATAAATACATAACCCGTTACTCCAACAAAATCGCCAATATCCATCATCTTCTTAAAGATGACATCATAAAGTGTTTTGTCTTCCGTTGGACAAATATCATCGCGTCTAACATACAATTGTATTCTTCCCCTCGCGTCCTGCAAATTCACAAAACACGCTTTCCCCATATCCCGAATACCCATAATTCTGCCTGCAATACTTATATTTTGGTAGTTTGTAGTATCGCGTTCATAATTTGCTTTTATATCAACTGCATTTGCATTAATATCAAACAACTCAGGAGGATATGGGTTTACGCCCATTTTTAAAAGTTCATCTACCTTTTGTCTACGAATAATCTCTTGCTCAGAAAGGGGTTGCATCATTTTTATTTTGGGCAAAGATAAATTAAATTTGAGTTAATAAAATTGTGCATTATTTCATTTTCGGCATATTTCGTAACTTCGCACTCCTAAAAAAATTACAAAAATGAAAACACTGGTAGCAAATTTCACAAAACAACTAACGGAAGCAATCAACATTGGAGAGAACGCAAAGTTATCTTCATCAACAAATAAAATTCGAAATGTTTTAATATCTGGACTTGGGGGCTCAGGCATCGGAGGAAGCTTAGTTTCTGAGCTTACCGCAATGGAAACTACTGCTCCAATTGCAGTTGCAAAAGGATATTTTATTCCAAATTATGTGAATGAAACTACACTTTTCATTGCTTCTTCTTATTCGGGAAACACAGAAGAAACAATACAATGCTTAGAAGCTGCAATGAAAAAAAATGCAAAAATTGTTTGTGTTACTTCAGGAGGAAAAGTTGCAGAAATAGCTAAAGCAAATAATTTTGATTTAATAATTATTCCTGGCGGAAACCCTCCAAGGGCTTGTCTTGCCTATTCCTTAACACAGCTGTTTTATGTGTTAAATTATTTTGGAATTATAAATGCTGACTTTAAAAATAATTTTAAAAACACAATTGCCTTGTTAGATTCAGAAGCCAAAAATATTCAATCAGAGGCGAATGCTATTGCCGAAAAATTAATGAATAAAATTCCTGTCATCTACACCACAACTTTTTATGAGGCAGTAGGAATTCGTTTCCGCCAACAAATAAATGAGAATTCGAAAATGCTTGCATGGCAAAATGTTATTCCCGAAATGAATCACAATGAGCTTGTTGGGTGGACAGAAAAAAATGAAAACCTTGGAGTAATTATATTGCGTGATAAAGACGAGTATAGCAGAAATGTTGCGAGAATTGAAATCAACAAAGAGGTTATTTCTAAATACGCATCCGTAACAGAGATTTTTTCAAAAGGAAATTCAGTTATTGAAAAAGCTCTTTATTTTATTCATCTAACCGATTGGATTTCTTGCATTCTTGCTGATAAGAGAGGTGTTGATGTAATGGAAGTTAAAGTAATTGACCACTTGAAAGGCGCACTTTCTAAATTATAATTGAGTGAACAAAAAAATATTTTTTCAAGATTTAGGTCTCATTGACTATAAAGAAGGATGGGATTATCAGGAAAAAATATTTAATGAAATTGTTGCGAAGAAACTTGAGAATAGAAAACTTACTCCTAACTCCCAACTTCTAACTCCCAACTATTTACTTTTTTGCGAACATCCACATGTATATACTTTAGGAAAGAGTGGCTCTGAAAACAATTTGCTCATTAATGATGAGGGGCTAAAAGATAAAAAAGCAACTTATTATAAGATTAACAGAGGCGGAGATATAACATATCACGGACCTGGACAAATAGTTGGGTATCCTATTTTAGACCTTGATAATTTCTTCACAGACATTCATAAATACCTTCGATTTTTAGAAGAAGTTATCATTTTGACATTAGCAGAATATGGAATTAAATCGGGTAGAAGTGAAGGGCAAACTGGCGTTTGGCTAGATGTAGAAAATTCTACGAAAGCAAGAAAAATTTGTGCAATGGGCGTGAGGGCCAGCCGCTGGGTTACTATGCATGGCTTCGCTTTTAATGTAAATGCCGATTTAGATTATTTCAAAAATATTATTCCTTGTGGAATTGCCGATAAGCCCGTAACCTCATTAAATAAGGAGCTTGGGAGAACACTCGATATAAATGAAGTAAAAGAAAAAGTAAAGCGCAACTTTGAAAAAGTTTTTGAATGCGAGTTGGTTTCTTCTACCCATTTAGTTTAAAAAAATTTGGCAGAAACTTTCTTTGTTCCCATTCGTTTAATTGCTTGTCAAATCTTCTATGAAATTAATTAAACGCATACTTTTTTACATTGTTCTGATTTTAATTTTTTTCAATCTCTTTCTATTAATTTCAGGGAAAACATATTTGTATAAAGGTGTTGCCAATACTTATTTAAAAGGCAAAAGCGGACCAAGTATTGATGAAGTTGAAATCTTTGATAATAGAATTATTAAATCTGAAAATCATTCGAAATGGTCTTTAGGAAAGGATTACAACAAAGTAAATTTTTCGGATGAGGAAAGAAAAAAAATGGATTCGCTCGAAACGATTGCCTTTTTAGTTATTCAAAATGATAGCATTCGCTACGAAGAATATCGTGATGGATTTTCAGATACTTCAACTACAAACTCTTTTTCAATGGCAAAAACATTTGTTGGAATACTTGCAGGAATTGCTATTGATGAAGGAGAAATTAAAAGTCTTGACCAGCCCGTTTCAGATTATTTTCCACAGTTTAAAGATGGCATTGGAGCTAATTTAACTATCAGACATTTGTTAACGATGAGCTCAGGAATTAACTTTGATGAAGATTATGTAAATCCCTTTGCATATCCTGCTGCGGCATATTATGGAAGCGATTTGCAAAAATTAACTCTAAAATATAAAGTAACCGAACAGCCCGGAAAAACTTTCAAATATTTAAGTGGAAATACTGCTCTTCTTTCTTTCATTATTGAAAAAGCAACAGGAAAAACTTTAAGCGAATATGCGTCTGAAAAACTTTGGAAACCTATAGGCGCAGAACATCATGCATCTTGGAGTTTAGACCACAAAGATGGACTTGAAAAAGCTTATTGTTGTTTTAATTCTAACGCAAAAGATTTTGCACGAATTGGGAAGTTATATTTGGATAGCGGAATATGGAATGGAAATCAAGTTGTTCCGAAAGATTATGTTTTAGAATCTACTCACCGTTCCGATTTATTAGAAGAGAATGGTTCTCCAAACAATGAATACGGGTATGCTTGGTGGATAATTCCAAATTTTAAAAATCATTATGTGTATTATGCAAGAGGAATTTTAGGGCAGTATATTTTTGTGATTCCTGACAAAAAAATGGTTGTGGTTCGACTTGGAAAAAAAAGAATGAAACACCAAACAGAGAATCATCCTGATGATGTGTACTACTATCTCAACCTAGCTTTGAGTCGTTTCTAAACTTTCTCTTTATCTTCGCACAACCAGAAATTTATATGAAGAAAGATATTGTAATTCCTAATGTTGAAGATATTGCTGTTGCTATTGTAAAAGAAAAAAATGCAGAGAATGTAATTGAGTGGAATGTATATTTAATTAATCTAAAAAACGAAACCATAGAAGGCGTTCTGGTAACATCAAGTGGCTATGGAGAACTTCAAGGAGAGCAAAGAAAAACATCTACTCTTCGACATTTTTTAGACATTGTTCCTTCACAATCATTTATAAAAATAGAACCGATCATGGAAAATTTATTTGGGATGAGCAACCAGTATTGGGTAAGTTTTTATTTGAATAAAACGATTTACGACAAAAAATATATTTTTCTTGCAGAAAGTATCAAAGAAGAAAATTTCACACTCATTCCTTTGCTTAATAAAAAAGGAGTGATGATAAAATAGTGCGAATAACGAATCGCTCTAATATTCGGAATTTCAAAACATTACTAATTTTATTTGTATATTTAGTATTTCTGTAAATTTGAAACAATTAGTATATCTGTACCTATATGCTCGAATCACTCAACATAGAAAACATTTTGTTTCTCGACATAGAAACTGCTCCGCAATATCCTTCCTATGAAAATGCGAATGAGGAGATAAAAAAGTTGTGGGATTTAAAATCAAAAAGTTTTCTGAAAGAAGACGAAATGCCTTCGGATGTATATCGCAGAGCAGGTATTTATGCAGAGTTTGGAAAAATTATTTGCATTTCAGTTGGATTTATTAAAGGAGAAACATTTCGAGTAAAATCTTTTTTTGGCGATGATGAAAAGATAATTTTAATGGAATTTTCTCAGTTGCTAAATTCACATTTCGGCAAAAAAGACAATCAACTTTGTGCACATAATGGAAAAGAATTTGACTTTCCTTTTATGGCAAGACGAATGTTAATTAACGGATTAAAAATTCCGCTCTTGCTTGATACTGCAGGAAAAAAACCTTGGGAAGTAAATCTTTTAGATACGATGGAATTATGGAAATTTGGCGATTATAAAAGTTATACTTCGCTAATTCTTTTAGCAAATGTTTTCGGTATCCCAACTCCAAAAGATGATATTGATGGAAGCATGGTTTATAAAGTTTATTGGGAAGAAAAAAATCTTGAACGCATTGTTACATATTGCCAAAAGGATGTTTTAACGGTTGCTCAAATTCTTTTAAAAATGATGAGCAGACCCTTAATAAAAGCAGAAAATGTAATGCTGCCTTAAATATTTTAACTACCTTCGAAACTCGATTCTCATACCAATGAAACGAGTTTTTTTATTTTATTTTTCAATCTTTCTATCCGTCTCATTATTTTTTTCATCCTGTAATTCAGAAATTGATTCCAAAAAATATATCATTCCCATTAAAACAATCTTAAAAACAGAAACTGGTCTTTTGCGTGGAATTGAACCTGGGAGCACATTTGAAGAAATTAAAAAAGCCGAAAGTTCAGAACCTTTAGAATCTGATTCAGGAACATTTTATTACGAATACGAAATTGATACCTTGGGCTATTTTTCGGTTGAGTATTTCTTTGAGGATAACGAAATGCATGATTGCCGAGTAAATATTTATACCAAATATGAAGAATCATCCCGACAACTTTTTACGGAAATAAAATCTTATTTTGATAAAAAATCAGGGGCTTCTGTTTCTGAAAAAGGATTTTTTGTTTGGAAAACAAAAAACAAAAGAAACGAATCTATTGAGATTTCGCTTATTGACGAAAGCTCCGACTACATTGATGAAGAGGCAAGTACAGATTATGCGGGAATAATTTCAATTTCTGTTTATAAAGAAGAATAATCGTCTATTTGTATGCTTATCTTGTCGAAACAAATACACAAACAATAATTTTTTTTCGTAACATAGCGGTTCATGGCTAAGAGTCCATTATTAGAATTTAGAAATTTAGTAACCGAATTTCGAACTGAAGACGAAATTATAAAAGCGGTTAATGACATCACATTCACTATACACAAAGGTGAAACGGTTGGTGTTGTTGGAGAATCTGGTTCTGGAAAATCTGTAACCGCTCTCTCTGCGATGGGATTAATCCCTTCTCCTCCTGGAAAAATTACATCTGGAGAAATTATTTTTCACTCAAAAACTAAAGGTGCTGTTGACCTAACAAAGATTTCAGATAAGGAATATCGTCAACTAAGAGGCAACGAAATGGGAATGATTTTTCAAGAACCCATGACCTCTTTAAATCCTGTTTTTACTTGTGGAGAACAAGTAATGGAAGCGATTATTCTTCATCAAAAAATTTCAAAAGAAGAAGCAAAGAAAAAAACGATAAAACTTTTTGAAGAAGTCCATTTGCCTCGCCCAGAAAGTATTTTTGAGACCTACCCTCATCAAATTTCAGGAGGACAAAAACAGAGAGTAATGATTGCAATGGCAATGTCTTGCAATCCATCTATACTTATTGCAGACGAACCGACAACTGCCCTTGATGTAACTGTGCAGCACACCATACTTGATTTGATGCAGTCGCTACAAATGGAACACAGCATGGGAATTCTTTTTATCTCTCATGATTTAGGTGTAATTGCAGAACTTGCGGATAAAGTTGTAGTGATGTACAAAGGCAAAATTGTTGAACAAGGAAGCGTTATTGATATTTTTTCAAACCCTCAACATCCATATACAAAAGGGCTTTTAGCTTGTCGCCCTCCGCTTAAAAAACGTTTGCATTGGCTTCCGACCATTTATGATTTTATGAAAACGGATACAGAGGGTAACATAACTGAAAAGCATAATTCCGTAAATAATGTGTTGCAAATGCTGGAAGTTTCGGATTCAGAAAGAAAGCAACAACATCAAAAAATATATGAACGAGAGCCCATTTTAAAAGTAAGGAATCTTAAAACATATTATCCTATTCAAAAAGGGATTTTTGGAAAACCAAAAGACTTTGTTCGAGCAGTTGATGATGTTTCGTTTGATGTATATCCTGGCGAAACGCTTGGTTTGGTTGGAGAATCAGGTTGTGGAAAAACAACATTGGGAAGAACTATCTTGAGATTAATTGAACCTACTTCAGGAGAAATTACTTACGATGGAAAAAATATTTGTACTCTAAAGAGTGAGGAAATGCGCCTATTGCGAAAAGATGTTCAAATAATTTTTCAAGATCCATATTCTTCGCTTAACCCAAGAATCTCTATTGGCGAAGCATTGATGGAGCCAATGAAAGTTCATAACCTTTATTACAGCGACAGGGTTAGAAAAGAAAGAGCAATTGATTTACTCGAGCGAGTAAATATGAATGAATCGCATTTTCATCGCTATCCTCACGAATTTAGCGGTGGGCAAAGACAAAGAATTTGTATTGCTCGTGCGCTAACATTGAATCCAAAATTTATTATTTGCGATGAATCTGTTTCTGCATTAGATGTTTCAGTGCAGGCGCAAGTATTAAATTTATTAAATGAATTGAAAAAAGAATTCCTGTTTACTTATATTTTCATCTCACACGATTTATCTGTTGTTAAATTTATGAGCGATAGAATGCTCGTCATGAACAAAGGAAAGATAGAAGAAATGGGCGATGCAGATGAAATATATGAACATCCAAAATCTGAATACACGCGCAAATTAATAAACTCAATTCCTAAAGGTGAGCTTGCTGATATAATGGCTTCTTACGAAAGAAAAAGTATGAAAGGCTCGGTTATTGATTTGCTTTTGCAAAAACAAATCAAGTAAACAAAAGAGTTAATTACATCCCTAATGCAGTAACAAGATAGTAAACCAAGGCTGCCAAGGCTCCGCTCACAGGAATTGTTAAAATCCAAGCCCAGAGGAGGTTTACAGTTACTCCCCATCTCACAGCAGATACTCGTTTGGTGATTCCAACTCCAACAATAGACCCTGTAATTGTATGTGTTGTGCTTACCGGTATTCCAAATAATTGTGTTAAATAAAGCGTTACCGCCCCTGCTGTTTCTGCTGCTACGCCTTCCATCGGAGTAACTTTAGTAATACGCGTTCCCATCGTTTTAATAATTCTCCATCCTCCACTTAGAGTTCCTAAGGCAATGGCTGCAAAACAGGCATATTGAACCCACAAAGGAATATCCGCAATATCTTTTTTCGGTTTTAGTGTGCTAACAGAAACGAAAGCTTCTTTAGGTGCGCCATAAAAATCTTTGCCATCTTTTTTAAT
>CAYPEC010000002.1:19637-37306 GCA_964409625.1 uncultured Bacteroidia bacterium
CAGAAACGAAAGCTTCTTTAGGTGCGCCATAAAAATCTTTGCCATCTTTTTTAATTGCAGAAATTATATCCGCTGATTTTACTGCAACCCAATCCGTGCTTTTTGATTTTCCTTTTTTCTCAAAATTACTTTTGTCGGCAATCAAAAATGCCTTCCCATCAACGGAATCGAGAGTCAGCGTTTTCTCATCTAATGCATAATAAGTTGTATCTATTTTATATGCAGTTTTAACGTGCGTCCATTCGTGTTTTGCGACATCTTCTTTGCTTGCGGTAGTTGTAAATACAATCAATGCAGCTCCGATAATTCCCATTACTTTTTGTGCATCATTTGCGCCATGGCCTAAACTAAATGCAGCAGATGATACCAATTGCAATCTTTTAAACCAATTATCGGCTCGACTTGGATTCGATTTCTTAAAAATATTTAGAATAATAGTGGTAAAGAGCGAAGCCAGTATCATTCCGATGAGAGGAGCGAGAAAAATAAATCCAAGTGTTAAATATATTTTGCCAACATCTGCCAAAACGCCAAATCCGGCCTTTGCAATAGCGGCTCCTGCAAAGCCGCCCATTAAAGTATGAGATGAACTGCTTGGAATTCCATACCACCAAGTAATTAAATTCCAAGTAATAGCCGCAATTAATCCTGCTAAAATTACAGACATGCTTATTGCGTCTGTTTTCACAATTTTTGCAACTGTATCTGCTACTTTAAATTCAAATCCTAAAATTTTATGCTGACACAAAAACAATACAATGGCATTAAAAAATGCTGCCCACAATACAGCTTGAAACGGAGATAGCACTTTGGTTGAAACTACTGTAGCTATTGAATTTGCTGCATCATGGAAGCCATTGATGTAATCAAATATTAGCGCAAGAGCTATTACAATTATCAGTAATGTCATGTTCGATTTCTTTTAAGAATATTTAATGATGATGCTCGAAATTGCATTTGCCGCATCTTCGCATTTATCAGTTGCCGTTTCAAGGGCAGCCAAAACTTCTTTCATTTTAATAATCTCCACAGCGTTTTTTTCATTTTCAAATAATGCAGCAATGGTCATATCAAAAACATCATCCGCATGATTTTCCAGACTGTTAATTTTCACACAGGCTTCTTTTATCTTGCTCAAATTTTTCATGTCTCTTAATCCGGAAACTGCAATTTGCAATTGCTCTGCACCGCTTAAGGTAAGCTCTGCAAGTTTAATAATTGCAGGAGTCATGGTGTTAATTTTATACAACTCTATTCTTTTTGCAGAACCATGTATATAATCAACAATATCATCTAAAGAAGAAACCAATTCGTGAATATCTTCTCTATCAAAGGGCGTGATAAAATTTGTTCCCAACTCATTAAAAATTTCATGGGTGATGGCATCGCCAACATGCTCTAGGTTTTCAATTTCTTTGATTAACTCTTTGCGCTTATTGGCATCTGTTGAATTAACCATTTCAACCAATACTTTAGAAATTGCTAAAAGGTTTGCTGCTGATTTTTCAAAAAGCGGAAAGAATTTTTTGTCTTGGGGGATAAAGAATTTTAAAAAATTTGCCATGTGTTTTTGTTTTTGCACAGCAAATATATACCAAGTTATGGATACAATGTTAAATTAATTCTACGAGATTTTATTCCTCTTGTTTTTCCTGACGACTGAGGTGCTTTAAGACCTTTGCCTCTATATAAAAAATGATTTCTTCAGCTATATTTTTTGATTGATCGCCAACCCTTTCAAGCTTCCTAATCATTGAGAGAATATGTAGCGCTTGCCTTGTCTGTTTAGGATTTGCATTTATATAATCGGCAATTGCATAGCTGGCAGAGTTATTTATAGCATCCAATATCTCGTCTTGAGCAAAAATAGTTCTTGCCATAGAGGTGTCTTCTTTTTCAAATGAAATTGCCATGTCTGCAACCATTTTATTTGCGGTTTCAAACATGCTCATCACATTTGTTTTTTGAAGCAAGTCTTTTTCATAATGATTTTCTACATCGGCAACAAATCTTGCAATCCCTTCTGCAATATCTCCAATTCTTTCAAGGTTTGAATTTATTTTTAAAACCGCCAAAACGAACCGCAAATCAACAGCTACGGGATTGAATAATGCAAAGATGTTTTCGCAATCTCTATCAATTTTTAGCTCATATGCGTTCACTCGTTTTTCGTTTGAAATTACTTCGCGAGCTAAATCTAAATCAAAATTGGCAAGCGCCATTTTACACTTGTCTAATTGTGTTTGAACTAATTTAAATAGCTCTCCAACATCTTTTTTTAATACCTGAAGTTCAATATCTAAGTGCGACATGTGTTTATATTTTTGATAATAATTGTTTTACATTTTGTGCGATAGTATCGCGCACTTTATTAAATTCTTTTTTATTCAAATTTTTCGGGTCTGGTAAAGCCCAATCGATTCGGTGCTTTGCAGGAATCCAAGGACAAGCATCTCCACAACCCATTGTAACTACATATTCATAATCGATCAGAGGAATATCCGTTAACGATTTTGAAACATGTGTTGTTAAATCATAACTTAACTCTTTCATTGCTTCAATTGCCTTTGGATTAATTTTTCCTGATGGAGCTGAACCTGCGCTGTATGCAACAATTTTATCTGCGCCATACATTTTTGCAAATGCCTGCGCCATCTGACTTCTATTGGAGTTTTCGATACAAACAAATAAAATATGTAGTTTCCTATTATCCAAATCTTCCAGTTATATAGTTTTGAGTTCGTTCGTTTTTAGGATTTGTAAAGATAGTTTTTGTGTTATCAAATTCTATCAAATCTCCCATGTAAAAAAAGGCAGTATCATCACTTACTCTTCCTGCTTGTTGAAGGTTATGTGTTACTATAACAATGGTATATTTATTTTTTAGTTCATAAATTAAATCTTCGATTTTTGCTGTAGAAATGGGGTCTAGAGCGGATGTTGGCTCGTCCATTAATAAAATAGAAGGCTCAATTGCAAGGGCTCTTGCAATGCAAAGTCTTTGTTGTTGCCCTCCCGAAAGCTCAAAGGCAGATTTCTTTAGTTTGTCTTTTACTTCATCCCACAGGGCTACTTGCTTGATAGATGTTTCGACTCTTTCCTCAATAAATTTTTTATCTGCAATTCCATTTACTCTCAAGCCATAAGCAACATTTTCAAAAATTGTTTTCGGAAATGGGTTTGGTTTTTGAAAAACCATTCCAACTTTTTTTCTAAGAGAATCAATATTTATTTTTTTCTGATATATATTTTCTCCATCAATCAAAATATCGCCTTCAATTTTAATGTCATCAATCAAATCATTCATGCGATTCAAAAGTCGTAAATAGCTGGATTTGCCACAGCCAGAAGGCCCAATTAATGCAGTTACACTTTGCGCGCGAACAGAAATATTAATTCCTTTTAATGCGTGAAAGTCACCGTAATGCAAATGCACATTTTTTGTTTCTATTTTATATCCAAGATTATTTTCCATTCGTTAATTCATTTTTACTTTTTTGCCAAAATATCTTCTTAGCGCATTTGCAAGGAGATTGGCAATTAATACAATTAATATTAATACTAAAGCTGTTCCATAAGCCATTGGACGAGACTCTTCTACATTTGTTCCGCTGGTAGATATTACATACAAATGATATGGCAATGCCATTACTTGGTCAAACATACTTGATGGTAATTTTGGTAAAAAGTATGCTGCTACTGTAAATAATATTGGAGCTGTTTCGCCTGATACACGACCTATCGAAAGGATTAATCCGGTAATAATGTTTGGAAATGCAATTGGCAAAACAACTCTACTTGTAGTTTCCCATTTGCTCGCTCCCAATGCAATGCTTGCTTGACGGAAGGTATCATCAACTGCTTTTAATGCTTCTTCTGTAGTTCTAATTACAACAGGCAACGCCAGCAATCCTAATGTTAATGAACCAGCAAGAATTGAATCGCCAAAGCCGAGTTTATTTACAAATAATGACATCCCAAATAATCCAAAAACAATAGAAGGAATCCCTGCTAAATTATTTGTCATTTGTTTAATTATTTTTTTGAATAGGGTTTCTTTTGAATACTCATTTATATAAATTGCAGCAAAAACTCCAATAGGAAAAGAAAAAATCATGCTGCCTAAAACTAGATAAAGTGTTCCGATAATTGCAGGATAAATTCCGCCCTTTGTCATCCCATCTTCGGGCATTTTTGTAATAAAATCCCAACTGATAACCGAAAATCCTTTGAATAAAATGAATGAAAGAATTATAAAAAGAATAGAAACAACTGCAATGCTTAAAATTCTAAAAACCCAGAATGCTATCGACTCTGTTAATTTTTTTTGAGCTGCTATTTTATTGTCAAGTTTCTTTTGCATATTATCTCTTATTATATTTTCTTTTGTTGGAAACAAATTCAACAGAAAGGTTAATAATTAAAGTAATGATAAATAAAATACATCCTAATGCAAATAAAGCTTGATAATGCATTCCCCCTTGCGGAGCTTCGCCAAGCTCGGCAGCAATCGTTGCCGGAATTGTTCTAACCGGCTCCAAAATACTATGAGGAATAACTGCTGCATTTCCAGTAACCATAAGCACAGCCATTGTTTCGCCAATAGCACGACCAATTCCTAAAATAGCTCCAGCTGTGATTCCTGAAGCAGAATAAGGAATTATAATTTTATAAATCGTTTGCCATTTTGTTGCTCCTAAGGCATAACTTGCTTCTTTCATTGCTCTTGGCGTGTTACGCATTGCATCTTCTGAAATAGTTATAATTGTTGGCAATGCCATAATTGCCAGAACTATACTTCCTGCTAAACCAGATTCTCCTACAGGCAAATCGAAAATTTGCTGAATTAGCGGAACAATAATTACTAAACCAAAAAAACCATAAACAACAGAAGGAATTCCGGCAAGCAATTCTACCAAGGGTTTCATAATGCTACGAATTGAATCGTTAGCTATTTCGCTCATGTAAATTGAAGTTGCAAGTCCTAAAGGCAAAGCAATAATAATTGCCATTAAACTTACCCAAAGCGTTCCTAATATTAATGGTTTCACACCAAGTTGTGCTACAGGCTGTGCGGTAGGAAACCACTCTTTGCCTTTTAGAAAAGCCATCACCGAAATATTATCGAATGGAATTACTTTTCCTTCAAATTTTTTATCCAGATATTTTTCCGGAAAGAATGCTAATATTCCGCCTATGCTGTCAACTACCTGATTAATGCGCATTGGGAGGAATTCGTAATTTTCTCCTAGCTGTTCATCTGTATAATAATTTGAAATGTCTTCGAATCGAAAAAGTATAATTGAATCTTTTTTCCCTCCAACTTCTTCCCAGTTTGTAATTTTTTGGTCAAAGATATTTTTAATGTCTTCGGTGCTTAATTTCGAAATCGGATTGGCTTTGTTAACCACAACCACATAGCCCTCTTCAACAGGAGACTTGCTGAATAACCCCAACCCTTCTTTAAAAAGAAAAACCAAAATAAGAACTACCGTTAAGCTTGTAATAGTTCCGCTCAACATTAATAGCCCCTCAATAAATGTTTCTTTTAGCTGCTTGAAATTCATACCCCACAAATATACCTGACTCAAGCAGGAGATTGCTTAATTTAAGATTAAGCTAATGTTAAGCTAATGTTAAGTGATGTGAAAATAAAAAAGGGCTGAAATGAATTCAACCCTTTTTATAAACAAGAAACTAAACTTAGTTTGCCAACGGCACATATCCAACTTCTTCAACTATTTTTTGTCCATCCGCAGATAGAATAAAATCTACAAAGGGCTTTACCATTTTAGCCGATGATGTTAGATAATAATAGTACAAAGGGCGGACAATAGGATAGGTTTTATTTTTTGCTGTTTCCATCGAAGGCGCAATAAAATTTTTGCCTTTATCATAAGAAACTTTTATTGTTTTTACTTCTTTTTCTAAATACGCCAAGCCAACATATCCAATTGCACCTTTTGTTTGGCCAATGGATTGAATAATGGCTCCAGTAGCTGGCATACTTAATACAGACGATGCGTAATTTTTATTTTTCAAAACATGCTCCTTGAAAAACTCATAAGTTCCTGAACTTGTTTCGCGCGAGTAAACTGTTATTTGCAAATCTTCTCCTCCTACTTCTTTCCAGTTTTTTATTTTTCCTGTAAAAATGCCTTCTAATTGTTCGCGAGTTAATTGGTTTACTTTATTTGCGGGATTAACAATTACCGCCAATGCATCAAAAGCAACAGTTATTTCTTTTGTCGCTTTTCCGGCATCTTGTAATTTCATTTTTTCGGACATTTTCATTTTACGAGATGACATGGCAATATCTGTAGTTCCATCTACCAATGCTGCCAACCCAACTCCGCTACCGCCACCAATAACAGTAATTTTTGCAGATTTATTTGTTTTCATATAACTCTCCGCTTCCTTTTGAGAGAGCGGAAGAACGGTGTCGCTTCCTTTTACTTTTTGTGCAAAACCTAATCCTGTGGATAAGCTTAATGCGATTACTGTCAATTTTATCTTATTCATATTTTATTTTTTTAGTTCTTATTACAATTCTTGTGCAAAGCTACCTCTCGTGTGTTAAGTAATTGTAAAGCAATTATTAATTAAAATTTATATTGAACTCGACATGTAAATACATTGTCTTTTAAGTCTTTTGTATAACCCGCCAGTTTTGTTGTTTCGTTTGTTACCATATCATAGTATAGCATAAGCTTTACATTTCCGCTATATCTATACGTTAATCCGGTTCCTATTGTAGTGTATTTAATGTCTCCTGATTTTGTGTTTGAGTTGGATACTCCAATTTGATTTCCTGAAACCTCTGTATTAGGGTCGTACCAATCATATTTAGCAACAACTTGGAATTTTGATTCGCCAATATCCTGTATAAAATAAAAATATGCTCCTTCAAATTTGCGATGAAAAATATCGGAAGTTGGAGCTGCGCTTGCGCTATTTGAAGATGTTGATGTTCCAGGCTGATCGCCTACTACATATTCCGCACGGATTGTTGTTAAGCCAATAGCCCAGTCTATGGTAAATTGAATATCTCCCCCTATGTATTGACGAAGCGCAACATGTTCAAAGTTGGCGGTGTCGCTACTTTTTACAAATCCATATTCTCCAGTAGTGTTTGTCCCTGTATTATATTCAACTTTTCTTCCTTGGCGGTATCCTCCAGTATAATAAGAAGCTCCCACGCCAAATTGGAATTTTTCACTTTTGCTTGTTTTATTATATGAAAGTCTTGCCGAATAATCCTTATGACTATCAAACTCCGAAGTTACAGATGCCGAACCATTGATAATTGCAGCATCGAATTTTAATCCGCTTAAAAGAGATGTGTTCGGTACTTTTATCGAACCGAATACTCCCAAATCGCGCTCTGTTGGAAACAATGTTTGTGTAAACCTTGCACGTTCTGGAGTTTCTCTTTCGCTTGATGATTGAGTAAGTTCAAATCCAAATTGATCTTGCATTAAACCAAAAGCAACGCTGAATATTTTCCATTTCGGATCGGTTATTTTAAGGTATGTTTCTCTCATAAATAATCCCTTTTCAGTTACATCCGTATTAATCATTACCAATGTGTTTTTATATTCGTAAGTGAACTTAAAACGCCCTCTTCTCATCATAAATCGGTTATTTATATAAGGAGCAAAATTTCCTCCTGAAGCAGATTGTGCTCCCGCAGAATCAATATGTTGCCATTGAGGTTGTATATATCCCGTAATTTTTAGTCTTTTTAATTTATTCAAATCATCAGCCATTTGATTTACGCTTCTTGCTAGTGTATCAAGTGGATTTTCTTGGGTTTCTTGTGCTTTAGCAGTTATCGCTAATCCCAAAATGAAACTCGCTCCGAGTAACATTTTATTTACATTTTGTTTAATCATTTAAACTTTTCTTTTTGTTTTGTTTACTATTATTTAACGCCACAAAGAAACCAGAGGCGGATTAACTCAAAAGAAATTTAATGTTAAGAAAAGGTTAAGGATGCTAAAGGGGCAATAATTTATTTTTTCGCCTCTAGACAATTCCATAACACATTCTTAAACTTAGTTTAACGAAGAGCATTTCTTCGAAAACTATTTTTGCAAATGATGAAAGACCATCTCGCAAAAACAATTGTTACTTTAATTATTGATTCTTCTAATCATGATTATTCTTTAATCATTGCGCAATTAAAAAAGGAAAATATTTCTTGTAAATTATTCGACACTTCGGCTCATCTGCTACACTATATTACAGAAAATGAATTTGATTTAGTTATATCGGAACTTATTTTAGAAGATATGGAAGGTATTGAGTTGTGTAGGCAAATAAGAGAAAAGCTCATTGATCTTCCATTTGTTTTTTATACCAACAAGCAGGATGATTTTACTCAAATTGTTGCACTTAACTCTGGTGCCGATGATTATATTTTAAAGACCACAAAGCCGAATGTTGTTGTGGCCAGAATAACTTCTTTGTTAAGAAAAGCCAGAATGGCCCAATTAAATATTGCCAAAAACAATTCTACTTTTTCAATCGACAGGGAGAGGTATTTGGTGATGAAAGAGGGCAATGAAATTTCATTGCCTCGCAAAGAATTTGAATTGCTCTCGCTATTGCATTCTTCTCCGAAAAAAGTTTTTTCTCGAAAAGAAATTTCAAGAATTATTTGGGGAGAAGAATCTTTATTTAAGAACAGAACAATAGATGTTCACATTAGAAAGCTGAGGGAGAAACTTGGAGAGAGATATATAAAGACAATTAAAGGAGTAGGATATAGTTTTGATTTATAAAACTATTTTAAAGACATATCTATTGTTTTAATTTCTTTCAACTTCAGCATATCAACCCATTTAAAACTTTCTGTTCGTTTATAATTTTCAATGTTTTGGTTTGAAATAAATTTGAGTTCTTCTACTTCATTATTTATTTCTTCGAAAAAGTCGATGATTATTCCATAAACCGTTTTCCCATTTTTCATTTGCACCATTGCAGAAATTTCTGTTTCGTGCAATTCTTTTTTAATTTGTTCTATCATAATTGTTTTTTGTGCAAAGTTCGGCAATCCGTATTACGACAGAATAAAGTATAGGTGAAGAAAATGTTATGTTTAGGCAAACGCTATTTAATGAACCGTTTGCTTTTCGTAAAGCATATTAACTATTCCATCCACTAGTCCAAGTTTAGGAACATACATATCGTTAGCTCCGCTCCACTTCATAGCCGAAGAATAAATTTTTGCGGCAGGGACAATAACATCCGCTCTATCTTGATTTAAACTATATTTTTTGATTCGTTCTTCAATAGTTAATTCCGAAAGTTGCTGATATAATTCTTTCAATTCTTTATATTTAATCGTTTTATCTTCGGAATTAACCATTTTAAAAATTCGGTTGATATTGCCTCCTGTGCCAATAGCAATAAGATTCTCAAATCTTTCGCCAAGTTCTTTTACTTTTGCTTTCATTCGCTCCCACTCAACTTCTGTAACTTTATTTAACAACATTCTAACGGCTCCCACTTGAAATGAATTAGAATAAACAATTTCATTTTTATGAAACAAGGTTAATTCTGTGCTACCACCTCCAACATCAATATATAGATATGGTTTATTGTGATTTAATTTTTCAGCAACATGACAAGCGTAAATAATTGCTGCTTCTTTTTTCCCATCAATAATTTCGATTTTTATTCCCGTTTCTTCTTTTATTCGCACAATGATTTTTTCTCCGTTTTCGGCCTCTCTAAGAGCCGATGTAGCACATGCCATAAAACTATCCACCTTGAATATGTCAATCGTGTTTTTAAATGCAGAAATGCCTTTTATAAGTTCCGATATTTTTTCTTCTGATATTTTTTGTTTTGTAAAAACATCTTCCCCTAATCGAATGGGCAAACGAACGAAAAGTCGCTTTTTATAACGCACACTTGCGCTACCTTCTATTACCTCCGTAATTAAAAGTCTTACGGCATTTGAGCCAATATCGATTGCAGCAAATTTCAAGTGAATAATTTGAAATAAAAATACGAAGTAGAAATTTTTATTCTTCTATTTGTTTTAGAAAGTTATAAACATCTACTTGTGATCGAACCTTTTTTGCCCTGCTGTTGCGAACGTAGGCATTGTTTCCTAGATGATTTATAATTCGCGCTTTTGTATTATCACTAAGCTGAATGTTTATTATTTCCTGTATTTCTTTCTGAATATTTTCATCATAAAGTGGAAATGCGCATTCAATACGATGGTCAAGATTTCGCATCATTAAATCAGAAGAAGATAGGTAATACAATGGTTTGTTGTTATTAAAAAAAACAAATACTCGAGCATGTTCTAAAAATTTATCTACGATACTAATTACACGAATATTTTCACTTAAATTTTTAACTCCAGGAACAAGCGAACAGGTTGAACGAGCAATAATATCAACTTTTACTCCCGCTTTACTCGCTTTGTATAGTCGCTCAATAATTTGTTCATCAACTAAGTGGTTTACCTTTAAAGTTATACCTGATGGTTTCTTCTTTTTAGCATTTGTTATTTCTTGATCAATTAAATCTAAAATAGTTTTTCTCAGGTTAAATGGCGCTACCAATAAATGTTTGAAGACGTTTGGCTTTTTCTTAAATTCTAAATAATCAAAAAGTGCTTTTACTTCGTGAGTTATTTTTTTGTCGTAAGTAAAAAAGCTGTGATCGCAATATAATTTAGCTGTGCCTTCATGATAATTTCCAGTACCAAGATTTGCATAATAAGACGGTTTGCCTTTTTCAATTCTTGTGATCAAACACATTTTGCTATGTGCTTTCATCCCTTCAAATCCAAAAAGAACTTTAATCCCTTCTTCTTTCATTTTCTGAGCCCAGTAAATATTCGCTTCTTCATCAAAGCGTGCTTGGAGCTCGACAATAGCAACTACTTTTTTCCCGTTTTTGGCGGCATTAATTAAGGCATTTACAATGTTTGAGTTTTGTGCCACTCTATAAAGGGTCATCTTTATTTCTTTCACCTTTGGGTCAATAGAGGCTTCTCTCAAAAACTGAATTACAAAATCAAAAGATTGATAAGGGAAATGAACTATACTATCGTTAAAACGAATAGTTTTTATAATGCTTCTTTTGCTTTTTAGGTTGGGGTGTGCAATTGGAACTGCTCGCTCATAAAGCATCTCCCTTGAACCAACATTCGGAAACTTTATGAAATCTTTAAAGTTATGATATCTGCCTCCTGCTATCAAATCGTGTTGATTTAAGTGCATTCGTTTTGAAAGATAAGTCAAGAAGTCTAGCGGAATTGTTTTGTCATAAACAAAACGAACAGGTAATCCTTTCTTTCTTTTTTGTAAACTCTTTGAAACATTTTCAATCAAATTTTCCGAAAAGTCATTATCAATTTCAAGTTCCGCATCTCTTGTCAATTTTATTGTCCATGCCTCAAACACATCGTAATTGAAAATATAAAATATGTCTTTCAAACAAAAACGAATAATATCATCAAGCAAAATAATGTATTTGTTTTCGCCTATCTTGGGCAATATCAAAAAGCGATTGAGCACATCTGTTGGAATTTCGATTAGAGCATGTTTACTCTTTTTGGAATTATCTTTTTTGGATAAACGAACAGCTAAATAAATTGATTTTTCCTTTAAATACGGAAAATCTTTTATCGAATCGATCATCACCGGGACGAGCGTTGGCAATACTTCGCGCTGAAAATATTCCTGAACAAATCTTGATTGGCTGTGGCTTAACTGGGCTTCGTTGATGATAAATATTTTCTCGTTGGCAAATGCTTTTATTATTTCAGCATAAGTGGCATCAAACTTTTTTTGCTGTTTTAATACGGTGGTATAAAGTTCCGCTAAAACCCTATCTGCTGAATATTCTATAAATTTCTGATTGATCTTGAATCGCGAAAGCTTTCGGAGCATTGCAACGCGCACCCTAAAAAATTCATCAAGATTAGAAGAAAAAATTCCGAGAAATTTTATTCGCTCTACTAAAGGAACCGTTTTGTCAGCCGCTTCTTGAAGCACTCTGCCGTTAAATGAAAGCCAGCTTATTTCTCTTTGTATGTATTGATTTGGTTTCAGTTCCACAAAGTTATACATAGTTAAGGATGTTAATGCGAAATTTATAAAAGAAAGCCCCGCAATACTGCAGGGCTTTCTTTTATAAATTAACGGGATTCTATTTATTGATTACCGTTTTAATAATTTTATTGAAATCATTTGTTTTGATTACAGTAAAATATAATCCAGAAGGAATTTCTGTTGCGTCAATATTAAAATTGTGTTTTCCAGAAGCTACTTCTGTGTTTGCAATTACTAGGATTTCTTTTCCAGTAATATCATACATTGTAATTTTTAAATCTGTTCTTTTTGATGTTTCAAGTTCTAATTTTGCTTGACCATTCATTGGATTTGGGAAAAGATTTATAGAGCTTATTGATTTTATTTCCTCAACTCCTGTAATAATTATCTGAACAAGGGTTGTGTCGCTACAGCCAAAACTATTGAATGCAGTTAAAATAACATTAAATGTTCCTGATGAAGCATATGCATGAGTTGGAGTTGCATTAGAAGTCCCGCTACCATCGCCAAAATCCCAATTATAAGAAGTTGCTCCAGTTGAAGAATTTGAAAATGTCAAAATATTTCCGCTTGCTGAAGAAATTCCACCTGCTGCTACTGGAACTGGATTAACGGTTACTACAACATCTGCCGATTGTCCAACGCCATTACACGCATTTGTATTTGTTGTTGTTACATTATACGTTCCCGAAGAAGTAATAATTATACTATCTGCAACAGACGATGAGTTTGCCCACAAATATGTATCAGCCGAAGAAGATTTAAGAATAACAGTATCTCCTTGACACATTGTTGCAGAGCCAATAATTGTTAAGGTTGGAAGTGGTGCACTACTAACATTTACTGTAGTTGTAGGTGATGTTGCCTTGCAGCCGTTTCCATCGGTATAGGTAACAAAATAATTTCCAGAACTACTTACGGTAATAGCGTCTGTTAGTTCTGTTGTCGACCATTCATTTCCTCCAGTATAGTTTGAAGTTAAATCTACCGAACCACCAGTACAAAAAGAAGTTGCTCCGCTTGGAGTAATAACGGGTGTGCTAGGCAATGCATTAACCGTAACATCTATTTGGGCTCTTGAGCTTTCTTCTCCAAGGTAATTCATCTGACTTACAAAATAACTTGTAATTCCTGCAGCCGATGTGCTTGGGGTTGGTGCGGTTGAGCTTCCGCTACCTCCTGATGAAGATGTGTACCACATTAATGGGTTGCTACAAGTTACTGTAGCAGATAGAGCGGATGATGCATCGTTTTGACAATAAACCAATGAGCTTGTTACCGAAGGGGCAACTAATGACTGCGCCAAAATTGTTGCATCCGTAAAACCACTTCCTGATAACGCAATTGAAGAAGCTGCTGGACGATAATCGGGATTTAAAAAATCATATGGAGTTCCTAAAATTCCAGCAGTTGAAACGAGTGAATCGTTCATGCTTGCCGAAAACCAATTCCAAATATTAAATGTGCTCCCCGAATTTCTTTCACATACTTTTCCATTTGAATTTCCTGCAACAATATTATTCATAAATTTTAAAGTTCCATTTCCGGCATTTGTTTCACATAATGCTCCGTCAATATGAACCCCTCTTACATGGTCCATAAAAATTGAGTTGAAAATTTTCAATCCTGTATTTCTTCTTAAGCGAGCAGCTCTTCGATAGTTGGCACAAACTGAAGATCCTGTATTTCCTCTGTATGGTCCTATCAAAGTCATATTTGAAAAAATTGCTGCTGTTTGAGGAGTGGCAGCTGATCCGCTTGCATCATTGTCAGACTCAAATCCTTCTGAAACAGATGATGAAGACAAATCACAAATATTTGGGTCTCTTACGGATAAGCAAAATTGAACTTTTCCTGAGTATCCATTGTCTGTATCAAAATCATCGTCTAGGCCTCTATAAGCAACCAAATATCTGCAATTAACAGCTCCTCCAAACCACTCGTAAGAATCATCATTTGTAAAAGAAACTTGAATATGATCAATAGCGGTTCCTCTTCCTACAGCTCCAAATGTTAATCCATTAATCTCTTTATCTGTTTGAAAAACATATCCACCAAATTCAATTCTCACATATTGCATTGTTCCTGAATTGTCATTATCGTCAGGAGATGCCCCTCCTCCATACTGTGTATCAGCTGTTGGCGCCAAGCCCTCTATATTCCCAATTCCTCCAGGTAAATTAGTGGTTCCTCTACCCAATAAAATTATACCGCCCCAATCTCCTAAACCTCTTGAGCCAGCAGCTTGATTAGAAGTAAAAACAATAGGTTGAGCCGCAGTTCCTACTGCATTTAGTTTCGCCCCTTGACAAATAAACAATCCTGCTCCAGTGCTTGCTTTGTCGCCTAAAATAACTGTTCCGGGCTGAATTGTTAAGGTTGCTCCATTCTTCACATAAATTTGTCCTTGCAATAAATAAGTATTGCCAGCAGTCCAAGTAGTATTTGTCGATATGCTTGTGGCAATCGTAACCGTAGGAGACGGATAGGTTGTATTTTGAGGGTCCCAGTTTGCCCATGTGTCCGTCCACATTGCTGTTGGAGATGGAGCAAACGCTCCTCGATAGTCTGTTGGAACAATAAAACATTGTGCCAGCGCAAAATTGCTCATCAGAGCAAGTAATGCTGTTTTGTAGATTTTTTTCATTTTTTGATTTATTTTTTTGATTGTTGTTTCATTTTGACGACACAAAAGTCAATTAACAATCTTGTTTGAAGATTAAGCGCAGGTTATCCTTTTCTGATGGATAGATTAAGTAATTATTAAGAGAGTTGTGATTTGCTTTACGATAAATTAACCTTAGAAACGAATGGATAGATTTAAAGAAAATACTCTTCCAAATTTGGTAGCCCAAATCTTGTCATCTGTATTTTCATTATACCCATTTTTATTTTGCTTATCGCCTGTTGCGATAGAATTAAAAAATCCTTTAACGCCTTTTTTTTCTGTGTTGTCTGTATTTCTATTTTGATAAAATATTTGCTCCTGTGCTAAAACATTTTGTGCATTAAATTTTAATTCAATTTTCTTTTTCCAGAATGATTTTGTCAATTGTAAATCTAAAAATGTGCGTCCGTTTTCCCATATAGTAGGTTCGTTCACATTGCCAACAATAAAGATTCTGGTACCAACTCTATTTAAACTTGCCGATATAGAATATCCTAATTCATTATCCAAATATTGTATTCCCCCATTTAACACATAAGGAGATTGACCTTGAAGTGGTCTTGAAGATTTTTCCGCGCCTATTACATCTGCAACATCAACTTGAGAACGAATAATAGCAAGGTTTGTAAATGCAGTTAGATTATTTAAAAATCTACATGAATCTTTTTTCAATAGACTTCCTAATAAAACCCTGAATTCAATTTCAGTTCCATAATTAGTCGCTGTTGGAACATTGCGAAATGAAATTTCGCTTATAACATCTGGTCTTGAAATTTGCTCAATTGGATTTTGAAATTTTTTGTAGAATCCAGAAACAGAAACAAGTTGACCTCTGCCTGGATAAAATTCGTAACGCACATCTGCATTGTGTATTTTTGCTCTTTGCAAAGAATCGTATCCTGAAAGCACAAATTGTGTATTAAAATCATAAAATGCAAATGGGGCAAGCTCTCTGTATTCGGGTCTATTAAGCGTTTGCGAATAACTAAATCTTACATTTTGCTTTTCAGTAACCGACAAAATTAAATTTGCAGAAGGCAATACATCTAATTTAGTTGTAGCTAAATTTAATTTGCTCTTATCCGATTTTACTGCATCTAGTTTTTGTGAAAAATTTTCAGCTCGTGCCCCCCAAATCAATCTAAGGAAAGATTTATACCTATTGTCAAACATCAAATATGTTGCTTGTAAATTCGATGATGCGGCATAGGCATCTGAGTATCTGGTGCCATCAACTATCTTAAATCCTCCAACTCCATTGGAGGTAATTGTTGGAGGGCTTATTAATCCCATATTAGCGGAAGAAAAAATTTCATTTTCATCCAAGTGCAAAAGGGAGTTGTTAAATGTTACATTGCCTCCGACCTTCCCGTATTGAGTATACCCTAGTTGTCTTGCGGAGAAGTCTCTTGAACGAGTTTGGGCAAATCCTCCTATTTTAATTTCATTTTTAATTTGTTTCCCAATAGGGAAATTATAAGACACGTCTATTTTCCCGCTATAAATAGTCTCTTCGTTTTTCGACCAAAACATTCCACCCCCATAGCCCTGCCCAACACTTGACATAGAAACACTGGCTGTATAAACGGTATCATAAGGATTTGGGTCTGAAGGATCGTTGAGGCTTTGTAAGCGAGTATAAACACTTCTTCGTAGGTTTGGGATTTCGCGCTCTATTTTACTCAAACCGCCAAGCCAGTTAATTCTAATTTTTGTTTTTGGTAAATAATGGTCTCCATTTAATTGTCCAGAATAAACTTTGTTACTTGTAAACCAGCGAGCGGTAGATTTCAATAATGTTGGATTTGATTCCAAGGGATTTGTTTCTCCTGTTCTTTCAATCACTCTGTCGTCTGAATTTATACTATAAAGATTTTTGAAAGCGATAGAATTGTTATCGTTGATTTTATAAGAAACATTTGCTAAGGCTCCAGCAAGTGTTTGCTCTGAATATGTTTTATCTAAATAATCATAGTCGATTTGTGATGGGATATTAGAATTGTCATTGCTATTACTTGTGTAAGCTCTTCTAAGGGTTTCGTTATAGTTGTTTGTTCTGTTATATGTAATTGCCGCTGTTATTCCCAATATCTGATTTTTTATCGGAATGTTTCTTCCAAATGAATATTGAAAACTATAATTTGGGCTAAATTTTTTATTGTATAAAGCCCAATCTACGTTTGTCTGTTTTGCTAACGCTGCTTGGTCATCTATTTTTATAGGAAAATTTTCTTTGTCGGGAATTACATCGGGCATTGCTCTTGTTCCATCATCAATTCCTAACCAATCTGTTTTTCCTCCTTTGTAATATAATTGGTCTTTCCCTGTAGTAATTGTATTGTATGCACTACCAATAGAAACCGATTGAAAATTTTCTTCGGGTATGCTTTTGGTATTTATTTGAATAATCCCTCCTGCAAATTCAGCGGGTAAATCTGGGGTTGCGGTCTTAATAATTACTAAGTTATCAAGCATATTTGCAGGGAAAATATCAAATGCAAATGCTTTCCTGTCGCTTTCAGAACTTGGCAATGGAGCGCCATTAATATATGCAGCATTATACCTGTCGTTCAATCCTCTTATTACAGCAAATTTATTTTCCTGAATGCTTGCTCCGCTAACTCTTTTCAATACATCACTTGTGCTTTTGTCTGGAGTTCTTTTAATTGCTTCAGATGAAATTCCATCAGAAACAACTGCACTGTTTTTTTGCTGAAGCAAAAGCGCTGTATTGCTTTCCTTATTTACTGTTGCTGTTACAACAACCTCTGTTAATTCGTTTTGAGAACTTTCGAGTGTAATATCAAAAGAAGTAATTTCTCCTTTTTTTATTTTAACATCTGTAATCGATTTTGAAGTATAACCAATAAATTTGAATGTAATGTTATGGCTTCCAACTGGAATATTTTTGAGCATGA
>CAYPEC010000003.1:0-15424 GCA_964409625.1 uncultured Bacteroidia bacterium
CCGCTTCAGTTCTATGGCTGGTTCTATGGGAGCTTTAGGGGGAGATATTTCCACATTGAGTTTTAACCCTGCGGGAATTGCCATTATGCGGAAATCTGATTTTAATTTTTCGCCTTCCTTTTTCTCTCAATCATCTGAATCGAATTATAATAACCGATTAGGGACAGATGGAAAGTTCAATTTTAATTTTGGAAATATTGGAATTGTTTTTTCTGGAGGACAAAGCGAAGACCCTAATAAAGTTGGTTGGGCTGGGTTTAATTTTGCAATTGCATACAACAGAACAAATAATTTTCATGCTCGATATTCCATTTCAGGAAATAATAGTTCGAGTTCTTTACTCGATGTAATGGCTTCAAGTGCTAACGGAAAATCTCCTGAGGAATTAGACCAATTTTCCGAATTTCTTGCGTTCAATACTTATCTTATTGATACTATACCAGGCGAAATTAATCAATACGAAAGTGCTATACCGAGCGGCACTTTAATTAATCAAACAAAAACAATTGAGACTGCTGGCTCAATGGGAGAAACTGTTATTTCTTTTGCCGGAAATTATAGCAATCAACTCTATCTTGGAGCTTCAATTGGGTTTCCAACTATCAAATACAGAGAAGAAAGTTCTTATCAAGAAGATGATATAAATGATAGCATTTCGAATTTCTTGCAATCTTATTCCTATAATTCTTCCTCATATACAAAAGGATCGGGTTTTAATTTTAAAATGGGAGCAATATATCGAGCTACTGATTGGATGAGATTTGGAGCAGCATTTCATACTCCAACTTATTTTACTATGGAGGATACCTACAATAATGATTTAACTATAAAATATGATGATGGAAGTGATGATTATACAGAAACAAGTCCAGATGGAAATTACAAGTACAATTTAGTAACTCCAATGCGAGCAATAGGTAGCGTTGCATTTATTTTAAAAAAGAAAGCGAGTATAAATGTTGATTATGAATATATAAATTATTCAAATGCTTCGTTGCGTTCCGACCCAAATGTGTTTGTAGATGTAAATAATACTATTCGTCAAAAATATATTTCAGCATCGAACATTAGAATTGGTGGAGAATTCAAAGCGGGAATTTTTAGTTTGAGAGGTGGTTATGCCTTATTTGGAAATCCTTTCAAATCAAGTAGCGTAGATGCTGCAAGAGCAAGTTACACTGCAGGGCTAGGAATGCGGGACAATAACTATTACCTTGATTTTGCTTTTGTACTTACTCAATATAAAGAGCAATATTATTTGTACGACCCATCATTTGTAAAACCTGCTACAATTACTAACCATCAAGCAAGTTTTATTTTTACGCTTGGGGCTAAATTCTAATTACAACACCTCCACAACCTTCTCCAATTTTATTCCTCTAGAACCCTTTATGAGGATAGATGTGTTTTGTGGAATACTTAATTTTATATAATTGGCAGCTTCTTCAGAGGAAATAAATTTTTTGCAATCAGATTTTGTTGAATTAAAAAGAGGTCCAACTAAAATCACATTTATTAATTTTTTGGTGTGAAGTAGTTCAATTATATTTTGATGCTCAAATGCACTTTCCTCTCCAAGTTCAAGCATATCGCCCAATACAAGCATTTTAGTTGCTGCATTCATTTCCGCAAAGTTTTCAATTGCAGCTTTCATACTTGTAGGATTTGCATTGTAATAATCAAGTATAAGCATATTTGAATTTTTCTCTACTGCCTGCGAGCGATTATTATTCGGAATATAATTTTCAATCGCTTCATTTATTTTTTGTTCATCTATTCCAAAATATTTCCCCACACAAATAGCAGACAAAATATTTTCAAAATTATATTTACCTACCAAATGGCTTGAAATTAGGGGTTGTTCATCAAATGATTTTTCTTTATCTGACTTCCATTTGAACTTGACAAATGGATTTGATTCAATAAATAATCCACTCACAAAATTTTCGGAAGATGTTCCGTAACCTATAGCATCATAGCTATTGAGCATTTCTGTTAAAATAGAATTATCATTATTGATAAATAATTTTCCAGTTCTATTTTTAATAAATTGATATAATTCTCCTTTACCTTTTTTTATTCCTTCAAATCCTCCAAACCCTTCAATATGGGCTTTCCCAATGTTTGTAATAATCCCATAATCAGGTTCAGCAATAGAACAAAGCAATTTAATTTCTCCCTGATGATTTGCGCCCATTTCTATCACAGCCATTTCATGCGTAGCATTTACGGCTAACAATGTGAGCGGAACACCAATATGATTATTCAAATTTCCTTGTGTGTAATATGTAGAATAATCTTTCGACAGAACAGCAGCTATCAGCTCTTTAGTTGTTGTTTTTCCATTCGAACCCGTAATGCCAATAAATGGAATTTTAAATTGTTTACGATGATAATTAGCAAGTTGCTGAAGTGTTTGCAATACATCTTCAACCAAAATAAATCGTGAATCTTTTTGATACTTTTCTTCATCTATAACTGCGAAGGAACATCCTGCTTCAATAGCTTTTTCTGCAAATTCATTGGCATTAAAATTTTCACCTTTCAGTGCAAAAAAAATTGAATTTTTCTGTAGTTTTCGAGTATCGGTTGATACCGAAGGATGTTCTTTAAAAATAGAATAAAGTTCTTCTATCTGCATAGATTAAATAGCTGCCATCAATAATTCAATATCCTTGTATGGCATTTTGAAAAAGTCGCCAAGAAACTTATTGGTAAGAATACCATTGTATAAATAAACACCATTTCGAACACCCGGATAATATTTCAGCATATGTCCTATTCCACCCTCTTCACCAACATTTAAAAGGATTGGGGCGAAGATGGTACTAAGTGCATAAGATGCAGTTCTTGAAAAACGTGAAGGAATATTCGGAACACAATAATGAATTACTCCGTGTTTTTTGAAAACAGGATTTGTATGATTGGTAACTTTTGAAGTTTCAAAACAGCCTCCTTGATCAATGCAAACATCTACAATCACAGAACCTGCTTTCATCTCACTTACCATATCTTCAGTAACAATACAAGGTGTTCTGCCTTGTGTAGGTCTTAATGCACCAATAACTACATCAGCTGTTTTAAGATGTTTTGCTAAAACTTTAGGATGGATAATAGAAGTAAAAACTCGAGTGCCTAAAGCATTTTGTAATCTTCTTAATCTGTAAACAGAATTATCAAATATTTTTACTGATGCTCCCAATCCTATGGCAGCACGAGCTGAATATTCTCCAACAGTTCCGGCTCCAATAATAATTACTTCTGTTGGTGATATTCCAGAAATTCCTCCCAATATTGTTCCTATTCCATCATTCACATTGCTCAAATATTCTGCAGCAATTAAGATAGAAGCTCCGCCCGCAATTTCGCCCATCGAACGAATTACAGGAAAGGTATCATCTTCATCTTTTATCCAGTCAAATGCAAGTGCTGTAACTTTTTTCTTTGCGAGTGTTTTTAAATAATTTTCGGGTTGAACGGTAAGCTGTAATGCAGAAAGCAATGTTTGCTTTGGTTGCATATATTCTATTTCAGCAAGTGATGGAGGAGCAACTTTTAAAATAATATCTGCTTTGTAAACTTGCTCTGCAGTATCTGCAATTTCTGCTCCTGCTTCACTATAATCAGTGTCTTTAAAGTTTGCGTTTTTGCCTGCACCTCTTTCGACTACAATGTGATGCCCATTGTTTACAAGCAAGGCAACCGCATCAGGAACAAGCGAAACCCGATTTTCCTGAAACGAAGTTTCTTTAGGTATTCCAATAAATAATTTGCCTTTTTTTCTGCCAATCTCAAGCATTTCTTCTTGAGGCATAAGCGCACCCTTCGAAAGGGATATGAGGAGTTCTTTTGAAGTTTTCATTTCAAGCAAATTTAGGGAATAAATTTGCTTAAGTCAAGAATTAAAAAAAATGTTATTCAGATTGAATTGTGAATTATTTTTTGCTCAACACATCCATCTTCTCTCCTATCATCTTGAAGAATGATGTAATCTCGTTCGCTATTTCTGTCTCTCCAGTAGCGCGACTAAATGTATCGGTAGCCGAAAGCATGCTTTGATGATAAAATTGTTTCATTTCATCTACCATCATTTCTTTTGTCCAAAGGTCAATGCGCAAAGTGTTTTTTTCTTTTTCATCCCACAAGGCAATCATCATTGACTTGCAAGAACTTTTTTCATTTGCATCACTTGCTTCCCAATCTATTCCAATTGGCAAATTATTTTCATCAAGTTTTACGGTGAATTTTATTTCAGATGTTTTCATATATACGAATCCCGATGCTTCGGGACTAATTTTTAAGGTTTGTATTTTGATTTATTCAATATTTTTTGTGCGTCTAATTCTTCAATTAATTTATTGATGGTAATATCAGGATTATTGCTCATAAAATTTCGCACTATTTGCCATCCAACCCAATAACCTACCCGTGCAGGCGAATCACCTTTAAAACTCGCAGTAAAAGGTCCATCAGTAAAAAATTTAGAGTACTCACTAGGATCTGTAGAAAACAATATTTTATTCTCAATAAAATATTTCCACATGTTTTCTTCATTTTTTTTACACCAGTCAAGTTGCTTTTGTGTAAAGCCAATCTTAATGCTATCGGCAGTTTCAGGCATGGTGGCATCGAGCAAATACATTATTTTTCCAAACCCAATTGCTTGACTTAAAAAATCACCTTTGCCCATGGGCATATCGTTAAATTCTGATGTAATCCATCCTTTCATTGCATCACAAGCAATAAATTCTTTTTCCATTATTCGTCTTTTATACATTGGAAACTCGGTCATGTCATAAATCTTGTTTTTCTGCCCCATATACATATCAAGACCAATACCTAAGGTGCTGTCAGATGCTGCTACAGAATAATTCAAAGCGCTTATTACTGTAACTACTTTGGGTATATTTTTATCAGGAAAATAAAATTTATAGTGCTTAAAAGCCTTTGTCAATTGATTCTCTGTTTCATTCAAATTAGGATACAGAGATTTAATAGTAGAATAAATCTGTGACATATCCTTATCTGTAATAAACTGTTTAAGATTAAATAAAACAGTAGAATCAGAAACCCCTCCTCTACCTACAATATTTGATACATATCTAGCATAAAAAGCTCCATATTTAGAATATAATTGAGGGGAAACAACTGATAAATTATCAGGATTAGCACCAAATAATTCTTGTTCCATTCGCTCAATCTTTATTGCTTTTATATCAACTTTCGAAACATCAATTTTCAATCGATTTTTATCGCACGAAGCCAATGCAACTATGATGATGAGGTATTTAAAAATTTTCATGTCAAAAATTATCCTTAATATTGCGTAACAAAAAAACAAAGGTACTATGAACAAGAAAGTAATTTTATTATTTGCTTCGATAATATTAACAAAATCTGTTTCGGCACAAGATTCAGATAAAAAATTCCATTTTGGATTAAAAGCTGCACCTGGATTGTATTGGTTCAAAGCAGGAAATAAACAAACAGAATCGAATGGTTCAAAAATAGGGTTTACTTACGGAGCAATGCTCGAATTTGCCCTTACAGATAATTATGCTTTTGTAACTGGATTAGACGTTTCTTACGTTGGAGGTAAGTCCATTTACACCCATGCTGTTGAAGCCGCTGGAATAACAACAACTACTACTGTCAAATCTGATTTAAGAGCTCAATATCTCCAACTTCCAGCACTATTAAAAATGAAAACAAAGGAAATTGGAATGATTAGATACTTTGGACAATTTGGATTTAATACCGCTCTACTTCTTAAAGCAACTTCGGATTATAGTGTAAGCACAACGACTGGTGCTACTAATACAACTGCTGAAGGGAATGATGAAGATGTAAAGAAAAGTATGAATCCTATTCGCTTATCTCTTAATATTGGCGGTGGTTTAGAATATAATTTGTCTGGAAGCACTTCTATTGTTGGAAGTATTGCTTTTGAAAACGGATTTTTAAACGTTACTGATGATAGCGACAATAAAATTTTATCTAAAGGAGTTGTCCTAACGGTAGGAATTTTATTCTAAAAAAATATATTTAATAACTTTAATCCCGATTCAAAAAATGAGTCGGGATTTTTTTTGAAGATGAAAAATAAAGAAGTAATAAATCATATTGTAAACTGGCTGAAAAGCTACTCTGAGCAATCCAAAACTAATGGCTTTATTATTGGTATTTCTGGTGGCATTGATTCTGCTTTGACTTCCACACTTTGTGCTTTAACTGGCAAACCTACTCTATGCTTAAATATGCCTATTCGCCAACATGCTGCTGAGTATAACAGAGGCATTGAACACATTGAATGGCTGAAAAAAAACTTTAAAAATGTTTCCTCTGCCGAAGTTGAACTTACAAATACATTTACAGAATTAGAAAAAACATTCCCTGCTGAAATTCAAGATTGGCTTTCGATGGCGAATACGCGTTCTCGATTGAGAATGCTTACACTTTACACTTTTGCTTGCAATAAAAAATTATTAGTTGCCGGAACGGGAAATAAAATTGAGGATTTCGGAGTTGGATTTTTTACTAAATATGGTGATGGAGGTGTTGATATAAGTCCTATTGCAGACTTAATGAAATCGGAAGTTTATGCGTTGGCTAAAGAACTTAATGTGATTGAAAGTATTTTAAAAGCAAAGCCAACAGATGGTTTGTGGGCTGATGGAAGAAGCGATGAAGACCAAATTGGTGCTACCTATGATGAACTGGAATGGGCAATGAAATTTTTAGAAATCTCTTCTGATTTTTCTCATTTATCTGAAAGAAAAAAAATAGTTCTCGATATTTATACTAAACTAAATACTGCCAACCAACATAAAATGAAAGCGATTCCGGTTTGTGTTATTCCTGATGAATTAAAAAGTTAACCAATCCTCCAAGTATTTTTACCTTTTAATAAATCATTCAAATTGCCTTTGCCTCTTTTTGCAATAACATCTGCAATCTGTTGATTTAATTGGGCTTCATAAGTTGGTCGTTGCTCAGCATAAAATACACCAAAAGGTCTTGGCAAATAATTTTCGCCAATAGGAGGTTCAAAAAAGCGAGTAAGTATTGTAGCTTTATTTCTATCTGTTTCATCATGAATCCAAAGGTCGTTTAGTGAATGTTCTGAAGTTTTTACAACAACAGGTTTCAATCCATCTAACTTAATTCCTTTTTCTCCATTCTCGCCAAACACAAGTGGTTTGCCCTGTTCAACAAAAAGTGTATTTAATTTTTTAGTTCCTTTTTCAGTAAAAACTTCAAATGCTCCATCATTAAACACATTGCAATTTTGATAAATCTCAAGCAATGAAGTCCCTTTGTGTTCGTGAGTTCTCTTTAATAATGTTCTCAAATGAATCGGGTCTCTATCCATCGAACGCGCAACAAATGTTGCATCTGCTCCCATGCTTAATGCCAAGGGATTAAACGGATGATCAATAGAACCATAAGGAGTTGATTTAGTAATTTGACCTTCGGGAGATGCTGGTGAATACTGACCTTTAGTCAATCCATAAATTTCATTGTTAAACAATAAAATATTTACATCAAAATTTCTTCTCAATAAATGTATTAAATGATTTCCACCAATAGAAAGTGCATCACCATCTCCTGTAACAATCCACACGCTTAATTCAGGGCGAGTGGCTTTCAGCCCACTTGCAATTGCAGTAGCCCTTCCATGAATACTGTGCATTCCAAAAGTTTCCATGTAATAAGGGAAACGAGATGAACAGCCAATTCCAGAAATAAAAACAATCTCTTCTTTTTTCAAACCAAGCTCAGGCATTACGGTTTGAACTTGTTTCAAAATAGAATAATCGCCACAACCCGGGCACCAACGAACTTCTTGGTCGGTTGTAAAATCTTTAGCTGTTAATTTTACTTGGTCTGTATTTGAAACGCTTGTGCTCATTAATTAGCCAATTCTTTTATTTTTTCTTTTATCTCTATGGTAGTAAAAGGAATTCCTTTTATTTTATTTAAACCAACTGCATCGACTAAATACTTATCACGAATGATTTTTATCAGTTGCCCATTATTCATTTCAGGAATTAAAACTTTATCAAAATTCTTTATCACTTCTCCTAAATTTTTCGGAAGCGGATTCATGTATTTAATATGAGCATGCGAAACTTCAACTCCTTCAGCAGTCAAATCTTTCACAGCAGTTTTAATTGCTCCATAAGTTGAGCCCCAACCAATCACTAACACTTTGCCTTTTTCTTTTCCTGTATCAATTTTTTGGAGAGGAATGTAATCTGCTATTTTTTCAATCTTTGCCTGACGCAATTTCACCATGAACTCATGGTTTTCTGGGTCGTAAGAAATATTTCCTGTTTCGTGTTCTTTTTCAATTCCTCCTACACGATGCTCTAATCCTGCTGTTCCTGGTATTGCCCACTCTCTCGATAATTTTTCGTTTCGCTTGTAAGGAAGAAATTTTTCGGAATTTGCTTTTGCAAATTTCACTTCAATATTTTTCAATTTATCTTCTGTAGGAAATGCCCAAGGTTCTGCTCCATTTGCAATGTATCCATCACTCAAAAAGAAAACGGGAGTCATGTGTTCGATTGCAATTCTGCACGCTTCAAAAGCAGTATCGAAACAATCAGTTGGAGAATGTGCCGAAATTACTGCAACAGGAGCTTCTCCATTTCTTCCGTAAATGGCTTGCAACAAATCAGCTTGCTCTGTTTTGGTTGGTAATCCTGTACTTGGTCCTCCTCTTTGAATATTACAAATAACCAAAGGAAGTTCGAGCATCAGCGCTAAACCAATTGCTTCTGTTTTCAATGCAATTCCAGGTCCCGATGAAGCAGTAATGCCAAGTGTTCCGCCAAAGGAAGCGCCAATAGCAGATGTTACAGCAGCAATTTCATCTTCTGCCTGAAAAGTTTTTACTCCAAAATTTTTATGTTTTGATAACTCGTGTAAAATATCAGATGCTGGTGTTATTGGATAACCCGAATAAAATAAATTCAATCCTGCTTTTTGTGCAGCTGCTATTAATCCCAATGCCGTTGCCTGATTTCCTGTGATACTACGATAAGTTCCTTTTGCCATTGGTGCAGGCTTCACCTCATAGCGAGTCATTGGGGTTTCAGTAGTATCGCCATAATTATATCCTGCTTGCAATATTTTTATGTTCGCATCAACTAATTCTTGTCGCTTCTTAAATTGTTCTTTTATAAACTCGATAGTTGTATTTAATGAGCGGTTATACATCCAATAGATATAACCCAATACAAACATATTTTTAGAGCGGTCAATTTCCTTTGTTCCTAAACCAGAGCCATGCAAAGCATTTCGAGTTAGTTTAGTTACATCTATTTCGTAAACTTTATATTCACTTAATGAACCATCTTTTAGTGGATTTACTCCAGCAGGATATTTTGCCAAACCAAGATTTTTAGCATCAAATCCATCACTATTTGCAATGATAATTCCACCTTTTTTTAGTTGTTTGAGATTAGCTTTTAAAGCCGCAGCATTCATCACCACCAACACTTCACACACATCACCAGGAGTATAAATTTCAACGCTTCCAAAATGCAATTGAAAACCAGAAACACCCGCCAATGTTCCTTGTGGAGCACGAATTTCAGCAGGAAAATTAGGGAATGTACTTATATCGTTTCCGTACAATGCATTGGTTCCTGTAAACTGAGCACCTGTTAATTGTATCCCATCACCCGAATCTCCGGCAAAAAGAATGACAACATCTTTTTTTATTTCTGTAGTTGCAGACATGATTTTAAAACGAGTGCAAAGATAGGATATTTCCCTGTGTCAACTTTCACTTCATTACAAAGCATAAACAATTTGGTGTTAAATAAGTTTAATCTGACAAACAAATTTTCTTTAGTGTATTTTAAAATCTGTTACCAATTTGTGTTATATTAGTTGAGAGACTCTTTAAAAAATATTTGTGCTTAACCCAACAACCGAGACATATAAATTATCTGATTTGAGTAAAAACGATTTTATAGCCGAAATATACAATCGTTATGGGAAAAAATTATACTCGTATGGAGTTAAAACTTGGAATCTAAATGAAGATGAAGCATGGGATTTAATATACAAAACATTGTATAAAGTAATTGATAGCTACAAAAATTACAAGTTCGAAAGTGAAGAAAAATTTGCCTCATTTATTTTTAAAATATTTATTAATTACTTACGAAACAATTACAGGGATAGTAAAAAGAGAAAAGAACAATTTCCTTTATCTGAAATTAACAGCACAGATCTAGTAAACAAAGCAGAGCCGATTGCAAAAGAAAACATTGAAAATATTAAGCTTAAAATATTGAATGAGGAATTGGCAAAAATGGAAGACTGGGAAAGGATGCTTTTGCTGATGCGAAGTGAAGGCATGGCATATTCGGAAATAGCAAATTTTGTAAAAAAACCAGAAAACCAGCTAAAGGTATATTACCAAAGATTAAAAGAACAAATTTCAAAAAAACTACATGAGCGACTTTAATATAAATATAACAGACAAAGAAATCCGTGAGTTGTTGAAACTTCAACTAATGGAATCTAAAGAAGAAAATGCATTAACTCAAAACTTGATTAACATGGAAGCAACTATTGCATTTGCAAATGAGCCAATCATATTGCCATCACTAAATAAAGAGCAAGATTTAATAAAAAAATTAAACACCAAATCTATTTCAAAATTTGGCTTAAAGAGTTGGTTTCTTAGTGGATTATTAACCATATTAGTGGTTGGTTCAGCATTGATCATGAACAATAAGAAAAATGAAAATGTTCCGAAATTAAATACTACTTCCGTTACAATAAGTACCCAAGAAAAAACAAATAAAGCTATTGAAACTATAGATTTTATTGAAAGCAAAAATAATAGTCCAGAAGTTAAAAAAAACGAAAAAATAATTGCAGCCATTGATTCTCCAAAATACTCTTCTGACAAGAAAATTGAGGCAACAGAATATTCTCCCGCAATTACTGCCAATAATGAAACGAGTGTTCAAAAAAGCAACTCGCATGAAAATAAAACAACAAACACAAATACAAGCGGAGCAAATTTAACAAATGTTGATACTCTATTTATAGGTGTTAAGCGACTTGAAGTGAATGGTTTGATTTGCGATGTAAATATAAAACCAGGTTCTAATGATAAAGTATCGCTTAAAGGTGATATAAAAATAGAAACAAAAGGTGTTATAAGAGGGAAATACGATTATAAAATCAATTACGAAAAGAAAGATACGGTACTAAAAGTATGGGTAGAAGATAAAGGCACAAAAAATATAGTAATAAGAGGTTCTTTTAAGATGGAGGCATTTTTGAATTTCGAAGTCCCAAGCAATATAGATGTCGTAATTAATAGTAACAAAGGAAATATTTCTGTGGATGGATTACAAGGTAAAATATGCAATTTAAATAGCAGTTATGGGAACATAACTGCAAATAATATTTCAACGAATGTACTGTTGAAATCATCGTCAGGGGATGTAGCATTAACTGAAATAACAGGTAATGTACAGGCAGAATCATCTTATGGAAACCAGCATTTTACAAATATTACTGGCAACTTAAAAACAACTTGTGCATCGGGTAATATTAAATTAAGCACATTAAAAGGTGATGGAGATATTGTTAGTTCATACGGAGATATTTCTGTAAATGATTGTAAAGGAATTATGAAATTGAAAGCAAGTTCAGGGAAAATAATTGCATCTGGGATAGTAGGGAAAACTTGCAATATTCAAAGTAGCTATGGAGATATTATTGCTGAAAATATACAGGCGGAAGATGTAATGATGGTATCAAAATCAGGAGATATTACATTAACAAATGTAGTTGGAAGTCTATCTTTAGAATCTTCTTATGGAAACCAAATGCTAACGGGGATTAATGGAAATATTAGGACGAGTTCAGGCTCAGGAAATATAAAGTTAGAAAAGGTAACTGGAGATATTGATATTACAACTACAAGCGGAGATGTACGAGCAAATTATACCAAAGGAAATTTTTCAGCGCATGTTAAATCTGGCAGTATAACAGGAAAGCAAATTGAATTGAAAGATAATTTAAATCTCAGTGCTTCCTATGGCGATATCCGAATGCAGATTATGAATGATGTTAATGATTTGAGTTTTGATTTGCAGGCAAGTTATGGCAGTTTAAAGGTAGATAAAAACGGAAAAAAGTTTGAAGGAGAAAACGGAAAACTCTTTTTGCAACAAGGTAAAATATTGGTTAAAGGTTTTTCTGCATCAGGAGACCAAATCTATGAATAGTGCTATAATATATTCTTTATAAGTTTAATCTGACAAACAAATTTTCTTTTACTATTTTTGGCAACAGAAATTAAAGAACGATGAAAAAGAAAATTCAAGAGTTAGAAAATAAAATTGCCGAAGCACAATTAGGCGGTGGCGTTAAACGAATAGAATCGCAACATAAAAAAGGAAAATTAACTGCAAGAGAACGATTACATTTTTTGATGGATGAAGGTAGTTTTCAGGAAATAGGAATGTTTGTAACGCATCGTGCTGTTGAGTTTGGAATGGAGCGCGAAAAATATTTAGGCGATGGTGTTGTTACAGGTTATGGAACAATAAACGGAAAATTGGTCTATGTTTTTTCGCAAGATTTTACAGTATTTGGAGGTTCTCTTTCTGAAACTCATGCTGAAAAAATTTGCAAAATTATGGATTTAGCAATGAAAAATGGAGCTCCCATTATCGGCTTGAATGATAGTGGTGGAGCAAGAATTCAAGAGGGTGTTGTTTCATTAGGAGGTTATGCAGATATATTTTATCGTAATACTTTAGCATCAGGAGTTATTCCTCAATTATCAGCAATTATGGGACCTTGCGCAGGTGGAGCAGTTTATTCTCCTGCCATTACAGACTTTATTATGATGGTTGAAAATACTTCATATATGTTTGTTACAGGACCGAATGTGGTGAAAACAGTAACTCATGAAGAAGTTACATCTGAAGAATTAGGTGGGGCATCAACGCATTCTACAAAATCAGGAGTAACGCATTTTTCTTGCGCGAATGAAATTGAGTGTATCAATAATATCAAAGCATTGCTGAGCTACATGCCACAGAACTGTGAAGATGATGCACCAAGCATTCCTTATGAAGTTCCAGCAAATGAAAAAAGACCAGAATTAAATAATATTATTCCTGAAAATCCAAATCAACCTTATGATATTCGTGAAGTAATTAATGGAGTGCTTGATGCAGATTCATTTTTAGAAGTACATAAAAATTATGCGGAAAATATTGTTGTTGGTTTTGCTCGATTAGCAGGGAAAAGCATCGGTATTGTTGCTAATCAACCAGCATTTTTAGCAGGAGTTTTAGATATCAATTCTTCTACAAAAGCCGCTCGCTTTGTGCGTTTCTGTGATTGCTTTAATATTCCTTTGCTTGTATTTGAAGATGTGCCAGGTTTTTTGCCAGGTACAGACCAAGAGTGGCATGGAATTATAACCAATGGCGCAAAATTGTTGTATGCTTTCTGCGAAGCAACTGTTCCAAGAATTACAGTAATTACCCGCAAAGCTTATGGTGGAGCATATGATGTGATGAATAGCAAACACATTGGCGCTGACATGAATTTTGCTTGGCCTTCGGCAGAGATTGCTGTGATGGGTGCAAAAGGCGCAGTAGAAATTATTTTTAAAGGTGATGCTGATTTGAAAAAGAGAGAATCGGATTATATTGAACACTTTGCAAATCCTTATCGCGCTGCTGAAAGAGGTTATGTGGATGAAGTAATTAAACCTGAAGACACACGCGAAAAATTAATTAAAGCATTTGGAATGTTGAAAAACAAAGTGGATAAATTACCGAAGAAAAAACACGGGAATATTCCTTTGTAGAAATTTATCTCATCCCAATCACAGCCATCATTCTACCTGTTTTACCTTTTTCTTTTCTGTGGGAGAAAAACAAATCATTATTTGAAATAGTGCAGTAATCACTAATCTCAATGTTCTGCGGCAATACTCCAAAATCAAGCAATTGCTGCTGGTTTTCGTTTTTTAAATCTACAAACCATTTTTGTTTTTCAGCATCAAATCTTTTAAATGCATTATCAAACTTCTCAGCAACTTCTTCTCCCACTTCAAAATTAGAATAGGAAATACATACGCCAATAAATGCCTTGCAATCTTTGCCTTCTGTTCCAAAATGGTTTTGCATTTCGTGAAGAGTATTGCTTACAATTTTGCCAATTGTTCCTTTCCATCCAGCATGTATTGCTGCAACTGCATTTTGTTTTTCATCATGAATTAAAATTGGAGTGCAATCAGCCACAGAAACTGCTAAATAATTATTGTGTTTATTAGTAATTAAAGCATCGTATCCTTCAGAAGTTATTGGCTCATTTACAAGCAAAACTTTATTACCATGCACCTGATGACTTCTTGAAATTTGCGGAAGAGGAATTCCTAATTTTCCAAAAAATAATTCGCGATTTTTCCAAACATTTTTTTCATCATCATTTACTGATAATCCTAAGTTCAAGGAATGAAAAGGGTCAGCACTAATCCCACCAACGCGAGTACTTTGACCTGCAATAATTTTCGCAGAATTAAATATTTTTGGAATTAAAATCATAATCTCGCAAAAGCGCAATGTTCGCAAAGCTAAATAATTTTTTCTCTGCGTTCTTAGCGTCTCTGCGAGAGAAAAATTTGTTTCTTTGTAATTGAAATGGAAAATTCTATGAATATTTTAATTCTTGGTTCAGGTGGGAGAGAACATGCCTTTGCATGGAAATTATCGCAAAGCAAAAAATTAAATAAACTTTACATAGCACCTGGAAATACAGGAACAGCAAGCGTTGGAACAAACATCAATATTTCTCCAACCGATTTCGAAGCTGTAAAAAAGTTTGTTTTAGAAAATCAAATTAATATGGTTGTCGTTGGTCCTGAAGACCCACTTGTAAAAGGCATTCATGATTATTTTTTAGCAGATGAAATACTAAAAAATATTTCTGTTATTGGACCTCAAAAAGATGGAGCACAGTTGGAGGGAAGTAAAGACTTTTCGAAGCAATTTATGTTTCGTCATCATATTCCTACTGCAAAATATGAAACATTCACTAAAGATTCATTAGCAGAAGGACTAAAATTTTTAGAAACTTTAACTCCTCCTTATGTTTTAAAAGCTGATGGATTGGCTGCTGGGAAAGGAGTTGTAATTCCAAATACTTTAGAAGAAGCAAAAAGGGAATTGACTGAAATGCTTGCCAATGCTAAGTTTGGAAATGCTTCGGCAAAAGTAGTTATCGAAGAATTTTTAAAAGGAATTGAACTTTCTGTTTTTGTTTTAACCGATGGAAATTCATATAAAATTTTACCAGCTGCAAAAGATTACAAGCGAATTGGCGAAGGCGATACTGGATTAAATACAGGAGGCATGGGAGC
>CAYPEC010000003.1:15524-36370 GCA_964409625.1 uncultured Bacteroidia bacterium
GAAGGAAGTATTGCTTTTCATGCTGGAACAAAACAAGATGGAAATAATATTGTAACGAATGGAGGAAGAGTAATTGCTGTTACATCTTATGGAAACGACAGAAAAGAAGCATTACAAAAATCTTTTGCTAACGCAGAAAAAATAAAATACAGCAATAAATATTATAGAAGGGATATAGGAAAGGACTTAGAAGTGTACAAATAAAAAGCCCTAAAATAGGGCTTTCGATTATTTATATGTTCCGTCTTGCTCAGCTTTTTTGGAATAATCCATCTGCATTTTTAGCCAAGATAACAGAGCAATAAACCCTACTACAATCATTGCATAGTTGAACTTATTTGCAATCATTGGCATAAGTGTAAATGCATTCTGAAAAAATTCTCCAGTTGAGTTAAAAATTTCTGTACTGTTCATTTGTTTGTGAATTGATTGCCACAAATGTAAAGAAAGTTTCAAAAAAACAATCCTATTTTTGTAAGATGTTAGTTAAATTTTTCAAATCCATACAACCTGCAACTTTTTTATCGATACCACTTTTTGCGATTTTACTATGGCTACCAATCATTTACAACCTTCAACCACTCGTTGATAAGCATTCGATGCCTTTTTATGAATGGCTATTTTTAATAGCTAACCGCTCTGATTTGGCAGCTAGCATTATGGGTCTTGCGTTTGTAATATTCGCAGCTTATGTGCTAAACTATGTAGTTAACAAACATGAATTTTTTGATAAAAGAACTTATTTACCTGCATTCTTCTATTTGATTTTAATGAGTTGTTTCACCAATTTATTAAAACCACACCCTTCAATTTTTTCTAATATTTTTCTCATTTTATCAATAAATAAGATGATTTCATCCTATAGAAAGGAAAGTGCAATTTCGGAATTTTTTGATGCTTCTTTTTTGATAGCTATCGCATCCTTATTTTACCTACCATCGATAACATTTTTATTTTTTATTTTAATCTCCTTAATTGTTATCCGTCCATTTATTTGGAGAGAGTGGGTAACCTCAATTATTGGATTTTGTCTTCCCTTTTTATTCGTTGGGGTTTACTATTGGTTTATAAATAAATTTGATTATTTATGGTATGATAAAATGGTTTTTGCAGCATCTGAAAAAGTGAATACTGTAATTTTAAATACAGCTCAAAAAGTTACTTTATATTCGTTAATATCTATCACTGGACTTTCACTACTCTATTATTTAAAAGGAGCTTCAAGCTTAAAGTTAAAAACACAACGAGTATTTATCTCTTTGGTTGTTTTTTCAGCGGTAGGTGTTTTATCCTTATTTATATCAACAGGGTTAATTCCCGAAAACTTTACTGTTTTAGCACCTTCATTAAGTATATTTATCTCCTATTATTTTCTAAACATTAAAAAAAATTGGATTGCCGAAAGCTTAATTATCATCCTTCTAGCCGCAATAGTTAGTTCATATTTTGTGTAAAACCTACTTATGTATAAAGTAGAATACGATTACCTTTGCAAAGAAATTTAAACATTCATAAAATGAAATTTGGAGTTGTAATATTTCCAGGGTCTAATTGCGATCAGGACATGATTTATGTTCTAAAAAATATAATGGGACAAGAAGTAGTAGAGCTGTGGCATAAAGACAAAGATTTAAAAGGATGCGATTTTATTGTGTTGCCTGGAGGGTTTTCTTTCGGTGATTATCTGCGCTCGGGAGCCATTGCTCGCTTTTCTCCTATTATGGAAAAAGTTATTGAATTTGCTAATAAAGGAGGATATGTATTAGGTATTTGCAATGGATTTCAAATTTTATGCGAATCGGGCTTAGTACCAGGAGCGCTACTGCACAATACGGAAAGAAAATTTATTTGTAAGAATGTTTATATAAAATCTCAAACAACAAATTCATTAGTTACAGCTTCTATTCCTGCTGATAAAGCATTAAAAATTCCTATAGCACATGGTGAAGGGCGTTTTTATGCAGATGATGAAACATTGAAGCAAATGAAGGCAAATGGGCAAATTCTTTTTCGTTACTGTGATGAAAATGGAAATATTACACCAGAATCAAATCCAAATGGCGCAATTGAAAATATAGCTGGAGTATGTAATGCTGGCAAAAATATATTCGGAATGATGCCTCACCCTGAACGAGCAACTGATTCTATACTAAGCAATACTGACGGAAAATTGATTTTCGAGTCGATTTTATCGCTGGTTAACAGTTAATTATAAGTTATTAACACCTGCTCATTATTTGTTAAAATCTCGGACTCTAAATTCTTGGTTTAGGGGTTCACTTTTCCTACTTTTACGGTAAGTTTTAATTATATCAAACAATTTAGCCATGAAAAATTTTAATGAAGAAAATGCATCTGTGCATGCAAAAAGAAAAAATATTTCTGCATTGGTAGAATATTGTATCGAAAACAAAATTGAGTTTTCAGTAAAGCCACTTATTTCAAGAAGTGAAGAATTTGAAGTTGAGTTCAATCTTTCGAATTTGAAAAAATCAATTCAATTAGGTATGTATTTAAAAGAATTACGTATTGAATTAAACGAAGTTCAGTCTGCTAGCGTTGTGCCAACAACTATAGCTAAAACAACTAAAAAATCTAACGGTAAAGAAAATGTGATTTCAAAAGAAGAAAAATTGTCTCCAATTACATTTGAAGATAGTGATCTTCAATTTAATCTTGAGGCTACGAATTAATTGGTTTTTAGTTTTTGGTTAATAAAAAGGCAATCGAAATGGTTGCCTTTTTATTTTTCGTAAAAGTGCATTTCCTTTATATACTCCCACACTTTAGGATGAAAAAAACTGCTTACATTTTTTTTCTCCTTTATCGCATTCCTTAAAAAAGTAGCCGAAACTTCCATAAGCGGAGCATTTACAAGCTTTACATGTGGATGATTTTTGAAATCGCCTCCATCACTTTTCGGTCTTGGATAAGCATATATGGAATAGTTATTTAAAATTTCTTCGTAATTTTTCCATTTATTTAACGATTCTAAATTATCACTCCCCATTATCAATACAAACTTATTGTCAGGATATTTTTCTTCAAGATGAAGAAGTGTATTAATCGTATAAGATGGTTTCGAAAGTTTAAATTCTATATCAGTTGCTTTGAAATTTTTATTTTCGGCAATTGCTTCTCTTACCAAACGCAAACGATGATTATCTGCCAAGAGAGAACTTTTACTTTTTAGTGGATTTTGAGGTGAAACTACAAACCAAATTCTATCAAGGTCGGTAAACTCAAGCATATAATTGGCAATAGCCAAATGCCCTATGTGAATAGGATTAAAAGAGCCAAAGTACAAACCGATTTTCATTTTTTTAGAGACTAAAATTATTTGATTCTAAAATTCTTTTGCAAATGTAAGAATTGTACTTGCCACTGAAACGATATTAATTGATTTAGAATAAGAGTTGATTAATTTTCTTGCTCTACTAATATACGCAATTCATCTTACTTTTACCACTTATTGCCTGAAACTAACCGCTGGTTGGCTAAATCGACCAGTTGCTAAATACTTTAATCTTTTATTTTTCGTTATTCGTATACAAATCAAAAGTCAAAGTGTATGAAAACGACAACTGTAGTGGCTTTAGTGATGACAATAGTTTATCCACAAAGCAATTTTTCGCAAGCAGATGCTTCTATTCGTTTAAGATTAGAGGATTCTAAAACAAGAACTTATGTACCCTATGCTAATGTAAGCTTGTTTAAAAATGATTCACTTATTGCAGAAATAATCACAGACTGGCATGGAGAAGTAATATTCGAAAAATTAGATAGTGCTTCTTTTGACATTGCCGTAACACACCCTAATTATCATAATTTAATGCTCAAAAACATTAACATTCGTGATTCAGTAGCAACAGTGATAATAAATGCGCAGTTTTTCAAAAAAGAAAAAAAAGGATTAGCTTGGCTTGAAATTCTGAGCAATGTCGTAAATATCTTTTCTAATTATTCGGAGATTAGATATGTTAGAACTTTAACTCGAGGAAGATAATTATTCGTTTTAAAACAATAAGTACAACCCAATTTTCATGTTGCAATTTATTAATAAATTAAAAGATATAATCCGTTCTTAAAAAATTAGATTCTCGCTCGTGTAAAATTTTCGAAATGATATTTTCATTCAGTTCATTCTTCTTTGCGGCAACTAAAGTTCTGATTGAAAAAGCTCTTAGAGCATCGAAAACGGATAGCGTTCCTTCGGCAGAATTTTTTCTTCCACAAAATGGATATACATCAGGCCCTCTTTGGCATTGACTATTAATATTTATTCTACAAACTTGGTTAATCAATGGGTCAATTAATTTTGCAATCACATTTGGATTTGTTCCAAAAATACTTGCTTGCTGACCATATGATGAGCTAACAATGTAATCAATAGGAGTATCAATATTATCATACGCAATTATAGGAATAACAGGGCCAAATTGTTCCTCATGATAAATTTTCATGTTCTTATTTACGGGATACAGGACTGTGGGAAAATAAAATGTGGAGCTAAAATTTCCTCCATTTTTATTCATAATTTTTGCTCCTTTTGAAACTGCATCATCAACCAGAGTTTGCATGTATTCAACTTTTGATTTATCTGGAAGTGGGGTAACTTGAACTCCCTTTTTCCATGGCATTCCATAAGCAATAGTATCTACTGCTGCTGAAAAAGATTTCAGAAATTCGTCTTTAATTTTCGCATGCACAAAAATCATTTTTAATGCCGTACATCTTTGTCCATTAAATGAAAGGGAACCTAGCACACATTCTTTTACTGTTGATTCAAGATCTGCATCAGGCAATATAATAGCTGGATTTTTTGATTCCAATCCTAAAGCAGAGCGCAAGCGATGAGGATAAGGATGTAATTTTTTTAATTCTGTAGCAACTGTGCTTGATCCTATAAAAGCAAGTACATCTATCTTACCTGATTTCATTAATGTTCCAGAAGTAATCTTTCCATCGCCATAAACAATATTTATAGCCCCTTCTGGAAAACAATCACGAAATGCAGACAATAAAGGCCTGTATAATAAAACACCTTTTCTGGGTGGTTTTAAAATAACAGCGTTGCCCATAATAAGGGCTGGTATTAGGGTTGAGAAAGTTTCATTAAGAGGATAATTGAATGGACCCATACAAAGAACTACCCCAAGAGGACCTCTTCTAATTTGCGCAATAATGCCTTGGTGAATTTGAAATCTAGAAGATTCTCTATCTAATTTTTTAACTTCTTCGATTGTATCTACTATATAATCAACTGTCCTATCGAATTCTTTCTGAGAATCCTCCAGCGATTTTCCAATTTCCCACATCAAAATTTTCACTACTTCATTTCGCTGTGTTTTCATTCGTGTAAGAAAAAGTTCCATGCACTTTATTCTATCTTTTACTACCATTGTTGGCCAAGCGCCTCTTCCATTATCATAACATTTAACAGCTGCATCAAGAGCTTCTAAAGTTTCTTTTTCTGTTAGTAAAGGATATTTACCAAGTTTTTTTGGAAAAATTCCGCTATCTGTTTTTATACAAATGGGAGAATAAACATCCTCAAATGATGATGACCAACTTTTTATTTTTCCGTTTACTAAATATTCCGTTTGATTTATGAGTTCCGTCAAGTTATACTCCCCAGGTATTTCATTTTCTTGCGGAAAAATGTTTTGCAAGTCAATTGCCGACTTTGGATTTTCTGTTTTAGTTTGATTCATGTTTTAATGTTTAGATAATATGTATGCTATTCGTAATATCTCTGGATCTATATTTACTTTTTTCTTTAACGCCTTTTCAAAAGTTGTAAAAACTATTTTGTTGTTAATAATACCGGTCATCATTTTTGTTTTCCCAGAAAGAAGTCCTTCAACTGCTCTTACTCCTAGTGAACTTGCCAAAACCCTATCTGCACATGTGGGCGAACCCCCTCTTTGCAAGTGTCCTAAAATTGTAATTCGAGTATCGTAGTGGCTAAATTTTTCTTCTACTTTTTTAGCTATATCAATTACGCCTCCGCTCTTTCCGCCTTCTGCCACAACAACAAGGCTTGAAGATTTTTTTTGTTTAGCTCCGCTATCAAGCAATCCCACCAATTGGTCAATTGTAGTTTTCTTTTCAGGAATTAAAATAGCTTCGGCACCACCAGCCATGCCACTTCTTGCAGCTATAAAACCTGCATCTCTTCCCATTACCTCTATAAAAAACAATCGATTATGCGAATTTGCTGTATCTCTTATTTTATCAATTGCCTCTAATGCGGTATTGGTTGCTGTATCAAATCCGATAGTTAAATCTGTTCCGTTTAAATCGTTATCAATCGTGCCAGGTATTCCTATAATTGGGATATTATACTTTTTCGAAAATTTATTTGCTCCTCTAAAAGTTCCATCTCCTCCTATTACTACAAGTCCATCAATTTTATTTTTCTTTAAATTTTTGTACGCCCTTTCCATTCCTTCTTTAGTAATAAAATCTTTACTTCTTGCTGATTTTAATATTGTCCCACCCCTTTGAATAATATTACTTACCGAACGTGAATTCATCAATTGAAATTCATTTTCAATCAAGCCTTGATATCCCATACGAATTCCATACACTTCTTGGTTGTAAAACAATCCTGCTCTAACAACCGCTCTAATACAAGCATTCATCCCTGGAGCATCTCCTCCTGAAGTTAAAACAGCTATTCTTTTAAATTTATTTTTCATTTTAGTTATTGTATTTTCGACACTAAGTTAGGCATTATTTTTAAACCGCAATGAGTTTCAAAAACTTTTTTTATGATTTTACTTTTTCAGAGGCATGTAAATGAAAATTTACAAGCTCTTCTATCGGTTGTTTAATTGTTCTTCCAAGTGTTGTACCAAAGTCTTTGGATACTTCCTCTAAAATATCTCTAAAGATAAAACTTATCGAACCAACAAAATGTATTGGAACATTTTTATAGCCATCGTATTTAACGATAAGACTAGAATAGAAATCTGTAAAAGCATTTTTAATCATTTCTCTTACGAGCGGATGAGTATTATTTTCAGCATAAAAGCGGGAAAATTTTGCAAGGAAAACATTTACATGATGTTTGTTGTAAAGAGCATCTAAGATATCTTCCTTGGTTAAATTATATTTTTTATTAAAAGCATCTAATAAATCTTGGGGTAGTTCGCGATAAAAAAATTTCTTAATTAACATTTTACCTAAATAACTTCCACTGCCTTCATCGCCTAGCATAAATCCTAACGAAGGGAGATTATCAATAATTTTTGTTCCATCATATAAACAAGAATTTGAGCCAGTACCAAGTATGCACGCTATCCCAGGAGTTGTTCCGCAAGTGGCACGGGCTGCAGCTAAAATATCATGTTCAACTTCAATCTCTGCATTTTTGAAATAACAATTTATTGAATGTTGCATAAACGAATTTCTATCTGGGTTAGAACACCCCGCACCATAAAAATAAATTTGTTTTACCTCAATAGGGTTTACATTATTTTCAAATCCATTTTTTAAAGCATCAAATATCACTTCTTTACCATGAAAAAAAGGATTGAGGCCCATTGTGCTAATGGTTTGCAAAATTTTTCCATTTTTCACAACTTTCCAATCTGCTTTTGTTGACCCGCTATCAGCAATAATTATCATAGAAAACAAAGTTAATTCAATTTATTAATTCGATAGAAAGCACAAAAGTAAATTTATTTATTGTAAAATATACACTTATTTATTATTTTTGCTAAACTTGCAAAAGGTATGGACACGATTAAACAGTTTTTTAAATCAGCATTTTCTATAGATGCGGTGATATTTGGCTTTGATGAGGGCGACCTGAAAATACTTTTGATTTATCGCGGAGCTAACCCATATAAAGGCACTTGGGCTTTGCCTGGAGATTTAGTAAAACTTGATGAAGATTTAGATGAATCAGCACAAAGAATTTTAAAAGATCTTACAGGGCTTTCAAATGTTTACTTAGATCAAGTGCATACATTTGGTAAAGTAGATAGACACCCTTTAGGAAGGGTAATTACTGTTGGCTATTACTCCTTAGTTAAAGTTAGTGATTACAAAATTAATGCAGCATCTTGGGCTAAAGACGCTCAATGGCATTCCATCAATAGAATTCCGAAACTACCTTTTGACCACAACGAAATTTTAGAATACGCCAAAAATAAATTAAAGGACAAGGTGCGTCATCAACCCATAGGGTTTGAACTATTGCCAAGAGAATTTACTTTGACGGACATACAGCACTTATATGAATCTGTGCTAGAAATAAAATTAGATAAAAGAAATTTCCGAAAAAAATTATTGTCAATGGGAATTTTAATTGATAGCGGAATTTCTCAACATGGAGTTGCACATCGCCCAGCAAAGCGCTATAGATTTGATAAAAAGAAATATCAAAAATTGCTCGAAAAAGGATTCTCATTCGAAATTTAATAAAGTAAAAAAGCGAACATGAAAAATCGATACAACTACAAAATACTTACTGTAATATATACACTTACTTTAAGCATTTATTCATTTTCTCAATCTGTAATAAAGGTTGAAGTGAAAAATACAGAAACTGGATGGCAATTATACAGAGACGGAAAGCCTTATTATATAAAAGGAGCAGGAGGAGATAAACAATTAGACATGGTTGTTGCTTGCGGGGGCAATTCCATAAGAACATGGGGAGCAGATAATGCTCAACAAATTTTAGATGACGCCCAAAAACATGGATTAACGGTAATGTTTGGCTTGTGGGTTCAGCACCAAAGACATGGTTTTGACTATGATAATAAAGCTAAAGTAGAAAAACAACTAAACGATTTTAGAGAGGTTGTAAAAAAATATAAGAACCATCCTGCTTTGCTTTTATGGGGGGTAGGGAATGAAGTTGATTTGGAATATACAAACACAAAAGTGTGGGATGCAATAAATGACATTGCTAAAATGATTCACGAATTAGACCCTAATCATCCAACTTCAACTGTTACTGCAGGATTAGATTCTTCTGAAGTAGTATTTATAAAAAGCAAAGCCCCTAATATTGATATCTATGGAGTTAATACATATGGAGATATTGGAAATGTAAAAGAAAACATTAGAAAATTTGGTTGGGATGGCCCCTACATGATAACCGAATGGGGACCCAATGGACATTGGGAATCACCTAAAACAGACTGGGGAACTTCTATTGAACAAACAAGCAAAGAAAAATTTGATGTATATAAGGAGAGATATGAAAAATATATAGCAGGAGATGCAAAATATTGTATTGGCTCTTATGTGTTCTTGTGGGGACACAAACAAGAATATACAGGAACTTGGTATGGAATGTTTACAGAAGAAGGTAAGCCAACCGAAGTTATTGATGCCATGCAATTCGTATGGTCAGGCAAAATGCCTGCAAATACTTCTCCTACCTTAGATTCTCTAGTGCTTAATAAGATGAATAAAAATCAAAATGTTTATTTAAAATCACAAGATAAATTCGAAGCTATTGTGTATTCTCACGATAAGGGAAACGACAAACTTAAATATCAATGGTCTATTTTGGCAGAAAGTACGGACTTGAAAACTGGTGGAGATGCAGAAGCAAAGCCAGAAGCAGTTACTGGACTTATTAAAATCAAAAAAGAAAATAAAATAATTTTCAAGGCTCCAAATCAAGAAGGGCGTTATAGATTATTTGTGACTGTTACCGATGGAAATAAAGTTGCCTATTCCAACATTACATTTTATGTTACACCAAGAAATGCAACCGATCCTCCAGCAAATTTTATTAACTTCAAGAAAACTTCGATGGATTCATTTCATCAAGAATAAAAATTTAAAAATAGTTAGTGTTTAAAAAACAATATGTATATTTGTTCGTGATGAGAAAAAGCGAAAATCCAATTTTTATTAAGTCAAGATTAGTCTTCATTACTTTACTGCTTACTTGTTTCTCAGCTAAAAGTCAGGAATTGTCTGGGTCATCCGACACCACAAAATCTCAAACTGAATTAAATAATTTACACTTTGGTTTATTTCCAAAACAAGTTGAATCTGTTTTGCACAATCTTACCATTTCTGGTTTTTATAGATTTACAGGAAATTATTTGAGTATGAAAGTTCCATACTATAATACTCCTAATGATTCTGCGTCATTCAGAAACTCTCCCAAAAAAGTATTTATTGGCGATGATGCACAAATTCCAGAGTTAATGCTTAATATTTCTGGTAAGCCAACCCCTAATACAACATTTAGTACAGATTTTTATTTATGGAACCCAATGACTGGTTTAGCTTCAACCAATTACGCAAAAGGGCTGAATTTGGGAGTTAATCTCTATGGATCTTTTGCAACAGACATTGGAAATTTTAATATCATGACAGGAGGAATACATTGGTATTCATTAACTCCATTTACATTTTACACAAATGTTGGGTACAATAGATTTACAATTTTCGAAAGAAATCCTTGGGACCCTGGTTCTAGGAAGGTAGAAGATAGGTATAGAAATTTTTATGAAAGTGGCGGAATCACGCAAGATACGAGATGGGGAAAACAAGCATTTCAAGGAATTATAGTAGAAGGAAATGATTTGCCATATAATTTTTCTGTTGTGGGAATGTATGGAAAAAGCGTTTTAAATGGTGGGATGTCAACTATTCCAAATTTTGCTCAAGGAGGAAAAATCAAAAAAACTTTTGGAAATAATTTCGTTAGCATAAATACTTTCAACAGCAAAACATTTGTAGATAGTTTAGATAAAAAAACTATTGGTTACAATATGCATACTGTTGAATACAATTTGATTTGGAAGGATATAAAATTTTATGGCGAAGTTGGGATGGGGAAATATTATAGCCCTGCTTATACAAAAGACTTTACTGATTCTACAAATGTTGGTAAATATGGAGAAGCATTAAGCATGCATTTCTTTATTCCTAAAAAATACACTTTCATTCCTATTGAATTTCATTTTTTCAGAATAAACTCAAATGTAATCAACAATAATTCGATTTTCTGGAATTCATCTGTTGTTGAAACTCCTCAAAATACAACAGTTGCAGCAGGAAGCGCAGCCCTTTCTCCATTTGCAAGTTCAATGACTCAGGTGGGACAAATTACCAATAACAGACAGGGATTTGAAATTAATACCGAAATAAAAGTTAAAAAGTTAAAAATTAGTTTCGGAAATAGCATTGCTCAAGAAATAGATAATATATCATCGCAAATAACTTATGGTCATCCAACAAACAATCTTGCTTTGTCAAGATTTTGGAGATGGAGCGCTTATCCAACTCCTGGCTTAGGACCTTATGGCAATTTAACAAAAGTTTATAGAGGAGTCTATGAAACTGTAAATGTTACTGACTCGGTTTTGCAAAAAAAACATTTTAATACAATAGAAGTAAATGCAAAATATGCTTTCAAATTATTCAATAAAGATATTTATGTTAATTATTTGGGATCATTTGGCTCGGTGCAAAAAAAATTATCCCCAATCACTGTATTTAACGAAGATGCATACATAAGAGCTTACTATCACCAAGCCGAGTTGTATGTTAAATTAAACTCAAAACTTGTACTCACAAATTATGTTGGTTGCGAAAGAGTAATAGGAAACTATAACACCAATTTAGATTCTATAGAAACAATAAACACAACAACGAATGTTACAGAAATAAAATTGACTCCTAGAAACCAAGTGGGATGGAGCTATGCAACAGGATTTGATTTATCATTAGGTAAAAATGTGGGTTTATATGTCCGTCAGAGATGGTTTACTTATCATAGCTTAATTACAAAGCGAGGAGCAAATTTGAATGAACACGAGTATCGAAGTTTTGCAAAAGACAGATACCAAGGATTTGAAACAACAGTTGAATTAAAAATGTTTTTTTAAAAAATAGTGCATGAATAAATCTAGAAAAAATTTAAGAATTGGATTAAGCATTTTTATTTTTATGCTTTTCATTTCATTGCTTCAAGCTCAGACGGCTAAAAAAGTACAATTTATTGGCTCTGCAAGATCGGTAATGAATAACAATGAAATTAATGTTAAAGATTCATCGCCCGACACTGTTACTGCTAAAAAAAATACTGGAGGATATGCCTTAATTGATCTTGGAGTAAATATAATGCCAAATAAAAACACAGAGATTTTAGGAATGATTCGCATTCGAAATGCATTCGGAGGTTTTTATGGAGGAGGCGTTACATTTGATGTTCGACAACTTTATGTAAAAGGAATTATTGCTGATGTTGTTCGTTATCAAATAGGAGACGTCAACTATAAACTAACTCCATATACTTTTTACAATCACGATGAAGAAACTTTTATTCCTGAGCCAGTAGTTTTTAAAATGCAAAAGGAGATTGTAAATTATGAAACATTTTACCAAAAAAATACTTGGCGCCAACAAGGTGCAGCTTTAGATTTTGGACTTGAGTTTGCGAAATATATCAAGGAAATAAAATTTAATTCTTTCATCACAAGAATAAACGCAACAGATTTTGCATCTGCTCCAGAAAGATTTTTCGGAGGAGGAAATATTGGAATTCAGCAAAGCGAAAAATTATATGTTGGAGTTAATTATGTAAATTTATTCGACCTTGTTGGAACTGTACCAGATAGTAACGCTTACCGCAATCAAGTCATTTCATTTAATGGAGAATACAAATGGGAAAATGAAAAATTTGATGCGCGTATTTTTGGTGAAACAGGAATGTCAAAAGCATTTTTTACTTTAGATACAGTTGCTCCAAAATTAGACGACTCATTTTTAGATGTTGGAATTTCATTTAAATATAAGCCAATAAATACTCGTATTAAAATTGGCTACATGGATATTGGCCCTGATTTTCGTAGTGCTGGAGCGCAATCAAAAAGAATTAATTATAATGGCACAAACTCAATCTATAGTAGATATACAAATCAACAAATTCTTCGCCCATCTGGGATGTTGTTTGATTTAATTCATGATGAAAGTTACTATAACAAATCTATCAATGGCACAGGTCGTGTGTCGCCTTTTTGGATACCTAATAATAATGTGCTTCCCTATGGAGTAGCTACATTTAACCGAAAAGGAATTTATATAAAAGCAGATTTTGCAGATAAAAAAGAAATAGTAAATATCACCGCAGATGCTTATTTGTTAAACGAAATTAGGGGGCAAGGCACGAAAGAATTAAGATCGTTTACTTTATATAAATCGAATATTGAATTTAATTTGAATAAGTTAATTGGCGTTAAAAAAACAATAAAACTAACCGCAGGAACAGCCATGCAATCAACATTAAGAGGAGGAGAAAAAATATACGAGCAAATTGATTTGAAGTCAAACCTATTTAATGCAGGAGCAGAAATAGAAGTATTCAAAAATATTGATTTAATGGCTGGAATTATGACTTTCTCCTCAGAAGGGAATGAACTTAGCCCAACATTAAATCTATATTCTGAAATAATAGATTTCAATGAATTTGAAATTGATCTTAAAGAAAAGTGGATTGGTGGCGGGCTTAGATATCGCTTTTCAGAAAAAACGTATCTAAGTCTATTATATCAATCATATACTTTTAAAGATAATTTAAAAACCTATACAGCATACGATATAAATCAGTTTTTGATAATTTATAACATGAAATTTTAAATCATAAAAAAATGAAAAAAATTATTTATTCACTAATCATCCTTTTATCTTTGTTTTTTGCATCATGCAAGCATGAAGAATCAACATTTGATGGACCCGACTTGAATGACCTTTTTGGTCCATTTGAAATTTTAGAACCAGTCCCCTTAATCGAAAGCTTCTCGAGTCTTGATAGCGTAGATTTTGCTGCTGGGCAGAAAGTCTATTTTAATGCCAAATTTTCAAAGCGAGTTGATTGGAAAATTAACATTTCTGGACTTTCTTCGGGAGCTATTAAGCAGTTTTCAGGTAATGGCAATACTATTGATATTTCAAATTCTACTTGGAATGGAAGCACTACTGCTTTCCCCATGTTTAAACCTGAAAAATGCGCAGTGATGTTAACATTTCCTACAGAAATTGATACGATAAGAGATACTGTTAAAGTGATTAGCGCTAAAATAAATGCAGGCTTTGTGGTTTGTGATTTTAATGCGGGACTACCTACTTCATCGCAAAATATATCTGCATATGGCCCTTACATTGCTGACCCTCCAACTCCACTTCCAGCAACCCCAACTGCATTTATTCAATCTGGCGGTCTAATGGATTTTAAAGCCAAGAACACAGAAATGGTTGCAGAGGGTGGGTATTATTACAATATGGCAGGAACAGTAAATTGGGATTGGGCAATTGGACTAATTGAATTTCCTTCATCAGCTTTTAGTCTCTCTCATTTCCCGCTAAGCTCAAACCCCGATAATGTATACTTCAATGTTCTTGTTTGGGGCGAATCTGGAATTTCAAATGCCTTTTTGCAATTTTCATTTAGAGAAGATGATGATGGAAACGGACAATTCAATAGCGGATCTGATGATGAAGCAGTATATAAAATTCAAAATATAACTTGGAGTGGATGGAAATTAGTTTCCATTAAATATGGCGATCTTGAACTTTCCTCTGTAAAAGGGAATGGACAGTACAGTCCAGACAAAATTGTTAGTATTAGGGCTTTTCTTTTAGCTGATCCAGCAAGTGGGTTCTCAAAAACAAAAATAGATTACTTAATTTTTACAGATAACAAAGCCTTAGAGCCATAATGAAAAGGAGTGCTTCAAACATATTATTTTTCATTTTTTCTTTTGCTTTTATTTTCAATTTAAGCGCTCAGGAAAAACAAAAAATTACGATTACCTGCTTTGTAAAGGATTTCCAAACTGGAAAATTTTTAGGGGGCTCTAGCATACAAATTACTGAACTTTCAAAAAGCGGAAGTTCAGATGACAAAGGATTTTTTATTACTTCCGTTGAGCAGGGCAAATATCAAATAAGGGTTTCAAATATTGGTTATGAAACTTTTGAGCAAGTAATCAACGCCAATAAAAATATTGTTTTAGATATTCAATTAAAATCAAAAGAAGTTTATTTAAAAGAAATTGAAATCTCTTCAGAGAAAAAAACAATTTTCAAAAAAAACAATTTGTATGACATATCTGGCGGACCTGATGCACCAAATATTGATGGGGTTTATGCATTGAACTTGTTTAATGATAATATGTCGAATGAAGTATGGCATGATGATAAAAAATGTGTTAACATTAAGCTTGAAGACTCCATAACGTTTAAAGGAAATGGCTCTCTTCATATTAAGTGGGACAAAGATGGCGGGGGCTGCAGTTGGGTTGGAATGGGTTTCGGATGGAATGCTTGGGTTGGAAAGGACCTTAGCACAATCGTAGATAAATCAGCAATACAAATGTATGTTAGAACAAAAGGAGATACCATAAAAGGATTGCCTTTAGCCATCGCTTTAGAAGATTATTCTGGAGTTCAATCATGGACAGGATTCTCTCCTGCTTTTATTCTAGGAGGAAAAATTACCTCTAATTGGACAAAAATTTTAATTCCATTTAATGTATTTCCAATGGCTAGAGACGGATTTGATGATTCAAATGTTAAACAGTTTATGATTCAATTTTTTGGCGATGGTGATGTTTATGTTGATGAAGTTACAATAGTTCCATTCGAAGGAAATTTGAAACCATCATTATATGTTGCACAAAAAACAAATGCAATTAAAATTGATGGAGAAATATCTGCTACCGAAGAATGGGGAAATCCAGTTACAACGCTCAATAATAAGCATGATTTGTTTATCCGATACGACAATGAAAATTTATATTTTGCAGCATCAATTGAAGATAATTCCCCTTTAATTAATAAACAAGAAAATTCTGAAATATGGAATGGAGATGCTATTGAAATAGCTATTGGAACAAATCCCAATTCAGATTTAAATAGATCATTTTATATGATGAGTGATTATCAAATTGGAATTAAGATTACGGAAAATCCATATGTGTGGAGCTGGAAGAAAAAAGAAAGAATAGAAAATGCAATTGTGAAAACAAAGAAAACAGAAAGAGGTTATGATATTGAAATTCAAATTCCATTGAGTTCATTAGGAAGCCCTAAAATTTCTTCAGGTGATAAACTTGGATTTGAAATTGGAATTGATAATGGAGATAATAGCGGAAAGAGAATTAGCCAAACCCGTTGGAGCAATCCACAAGTTGAAGGTTTTCACCTAAACCCTTCTTTATGGGGATTAATGATTTTAAAATAAGTTAATGATGAATAAAAAAATACTTCCTCTTATTTTTGTTGCTACAATTATTTCCTCCTGTTCGGAAAACAAAAATCAAAACGCTGAAAACAGTATTGATAAAAAAGTTGATTCTATTATTTCTTTAATGACAATAGAAGAAAAAGTTGGTCAAATGACTCAGCTTAATTTAGATGTTATTTCGAAAGGAGAAGTTTACAAGCTCGAAGAACCTCATCAATTAGATGAACAAAAATTAAAGAAAGCGATAGTAGATTACAAAGTTGGCTCCATATTAAATTGTGGGGGACACACCTATTCTCGAGAACATTGGCATGAAATAATTTCTAAAATCCAAGAAGTAGCAACGAAAGAAACTAAACTTGGGATTCCAATTTTATATGGAATTGATGCAATTCATGGAGTAAATTATACTGTAGGCGCAACATTATTTCCTCAAGAGTTGGCTCAAGCAGCAACTTGGAATCCTGAACTTGTTGAACAAGCAGCTTCTGTAACAGCATATGAAGTTAGAGCATCTGGAATTCCTTGGAATTTTTCTCCTGTACTTGATATTGGAAGACAACCGCTTTGGTCTAGATTTTTTGAAACATATGGAGAAGATGTATTTCTTGCAAAATCAATGGCAACTGCTGTTATAAAAGGGTATCAAGGAGATGATGTTTCTTCCAAATATAAAGTAGCAGCTTGCATGAAACATTTTTTGGGCTATAGCACTCCTCTTAGTGGGAAAGATAGAACACCTGCTTGGATTCCCGAAAGAGAATTACGAGAATATTTTTTACCAACATTTCAAGCAGCAATTAATCAAGGAGCAAAAACGGTTATGATTAATTCTGGAGAAATAAATGGAATTCCGGTTCATAGCAATCATGATATTTTAACTAAACTTTTACGAGATGAATTAAATTTCAAAGGTGTTGCAGTTACCGATTGGGAAGATATTATCAAACTATATAAAGTTCACAAAGTAGCTTCTTCGCTTAAGGAAGCGGTGAAAATGTCGGTTATGGCTGGTATTGACATGAGCATGGTTCCGAATGATTATGAATTTTCAGATTTATTAATTCAGTTAGTAAAAGATAAAGAGGTGAGCGAAGAAAGAATAAACGAAGCGGTTAGGAGAATTCTAACTCTAAAAATCGAATTAGGATTATTTAATAATCCAACAACAAAAGTCGAAGATTATGTTGACTTTGGCTCTGAAAAACACAGACAAATTAGTTATCAAACAGCTTTAGAGGCAATCACTTTATTAAAGAATCAAGAAAATGTTTTGCCATTATCAAAGGATAAAAAAGTTTTAGTTTGTGGGCCTTCTGCTAATTCATTAAATATTTTAAATGGAGCTTGGACTCATACATGGCAAGGAGTTGACACAACTTATAACACTAAAAATAAAAAAACAATACTTCAAGCAATTGCCGAAAAAGTTGGAAAAAACAATTTAAAATATGTTGAAGGTTCAACGCTTGATGAAGAAAAAAATATTTCACAAGCAGTGAACGCAGCAAATAATTCAGATTACATTGTTGCTTGTTTGGGAGAAATCCCTAGCACCGAAAAACCTGGTGATATAGAAGATTTAACATTATCTCAAGCTCAATTAAATTTAATTGATGCCCTTGCACAAACCAAAAAACCAATTGTTATTGTTTTGGTTGAAAATAGGCCAAGAATAATTAACTCAATTGTAGATAAAGCGCAAGGAATTGTTATGGCTTATCTTCCAGGCGATGAAGGAGGAATTGCAGTTGCTGACATTTTATTTGGAGATCAAAATCCAAGCGGAAAACTTCCATTTACTTACCCAAGATACACTGGTTCGTTAGTTCCATATGACCATAAATATTCTGAAAAGCTTGATAGCAAATACGGAGAAAATGCGTTTAACCCTCAATTTGAATTTGGATTCGGACTAAGCTACACATCTTTTGAATATTCCAATTTAACTTTAAGTAAAGATTCTATTACCGATAAGGACACTCTTATCGTAAGCATAAAAGTAAAAAACACGGGAAAGTTTGAAGGGAAAGAAGTTGTTCAATTATATTGCAACGACCTTGTTGCAAGCATTACCCCTTCTGTAAAAAAACTTAGAGCATTTAAAAAGATTGATTTAAAATCAGGGGAAGAAAAACGTGTGGAATTTAAGATTTGTTCTAAAAATTTAGAATTTATTGGGAAAGAAAATAAACCTATCGCTGAACAAGGTGCTTTCGAGATTGTTATAAACAATAACAAGCAAATATTCCAGTTAATAAAATAAATTTGGTGGATTCGATATATAGTTATAAATTTGTTATAGTTAATGTAAAACTTACAATAAGTAAATAAATAAAAATATGAAAAAAATATTACTCTTTATTTCTATAGCTTTCTTAGGCATAACAACTTCTGAAGCTCAAATTGTTTTAGATGATTTTAATGATGGGGATGTATCTGATTGGGATACCACAGGATTATTTGGCAGTTATCCTTCATTAGGAACTGGGTCTGGGAATAAATTCGAATTTTCAGAACAAGGCGGAGAGCTTAAGTTAATTTATCGTGTTAATGATGCAACATACTTCCCTCATATGTCAAAGCTTTTTGCATCCAATATTGATATGACAAACAATCAAATATTGAAAGTAAGATATAAAACATCAAATTTAAGTAGCACGGTTAGGTTGCGTGTTGAGCTTGGAGACCAAAATGTATATGTAACCAATGCATTTGCTCCTGACGTTACTCCGTTAATTGCAGATGGTAGTTATCACGATTATTATTTCAATTTTTATGAAGGATACAGCAAATGGTTTTGTAGTTATGACCCCATTGCACAATTGAATGTTAATCCCTTGATTCGTGTCGATTCTGCAAATATACTTTTCATGAGAGTTTTTGTTGATTATGGACAGCCATTTGAAGCTCAGCCAGCAGGAACAGATTCAATATTTATTGATGAAATTTCGATGGTTTCATCAATGCCTGATATTTGTGCAAATATTACAGATCCAAACATATTAGAAAATTTTGAAACCGAAAGACACATTAATTATTCTACTATTCAAGGGTATATTGTTCCTATGAACAATATTGATACTTCTGTTGCCAATCCTAGTTATGGAGTTGGTAAACTTCTAAAAGATGGGATTAGCTTTTCCAATGGATATTTTACTGGGGATTTGTGTGATAGCTTAGTCCTTACAACAAATAATCAATTTAAAATAGATGTTTATAATACCGATGCGGCTCCCAAAACTGTTCTGGTAGACATGCAAAATTTTGATGGAGTTTCAAGAAGATCTGTTGGAAACTATCAAATCGCAACAACAACTAAAGTAAATCAATGGGAAGAATTAACATTTGATTTTAAAGAAAATACAGATTCTGTTTCAATAAACACATTCATTGCAATATTAAACCCAGGTGGAACTGTTTATGATTCGCTTTACATTGATAATATAAGATTAAATGGATTTGTAGCCCCGATAGGAATTAAAGAAAACAGTGGTAGTATTTCAAATTTAAACATATACCCTAACCCTTTTAGCGATAAAGTTAATATAGAATATACATTAAAAAAACGTGCTAATGTAGAAATTAATATTATAGACATTTTGGGTAGAAGAATTGACACTTTCATAAATGAAAATCAATCAGCTGGCAAACAAACAACAAAGTGGATTCCAGAGCAAACAATTTGCGAGGGAATTTATTATTGTGTTATTAATATTGACGGAAATAAATCCGAAACATTGAAGTTGATTTACACAAAATAAAAAATAATGCTAAGAAAGTTAATCATATTATTTGTTGCGTCTGCTCTTTTGTTTTCGTGTAAACAATCTGATTTGACCGTTCCTGCAACTATAAACGATGAAAACAATTCAAGCAATTCAGATTTTATATTTTCAGGGATAGCTTGGAATTTAAAATCAGATAGTCTTTTTTCGCAAGGGCCAGGACCGAACTATTTTTCAAAATCCTCAAAAAATATTTGGTTGGATAGCTTAGACTACCTCCACTTAAAGATAACTAATACAAATGGGAAATGGGAATGCCCAGAGTTAATTTCTAAAGATGAATTTGGTTATGGAACTTATGTGTTTACAATAGCTAGTAATGTTGCTACTTTAAATGAAAGAGTTGTATTAGGTCTTTTCACTTGGGATGATACTTGTTTCTATAAACAGGCAAATAGCGAAGTTGATATAGAATTTTCAAAGTGGGGGAACCCAAGCCAAACTCGCACCTTAACATATACAGTTCAGCCCTATGTTTGGCAAAATCCAATTCCATATTACGAAAGACAAAATATTCCAGCTGTTGCAGTAACGGGGATGATCGATTCTTTGTCAACCCATGCATTTCATTGGACTGACTCTTTAATAACTTTTACAAGTTATAAAGGAGATGTGTTTCCAGGAACAACGATAATTGCTAATTGGAAATTTACAAAATCAAACCCTAAGAGAAGAAAAATATTGTCCAATATGCAATCTTTCCCAATTATAATTCCAGCCCCTGATGAAAACACTCATGCTAGGATAAATTTATGGCTATTGGGAGGTTTGCCTCCTTCAGATAATAATGAAGTTGAAGTAATAATAAAAAGTTTTAAATTTAT
>CAYPEC010000004.1:0-35943 GCA_964409625.1 uncultured Bacteroidia bacterium
AGAAAGGTAAAAACAACCGAAAAGGATTTTAGCGCAATAAGTTTAAGCCCAAATGCAGCAATAGGCAAACTCAAAAACATGGGGTAAAGCGGAGCGTTGAAAGAAAAATAATAATTCGGAAAATCCTGAATGTATTTATATCCTGCAAAAATATACGCAGAGTCATCGCCACCTTCGCTTATGCGTGCATTAAAATGAAGCAGAGAAAATAACAAACACAAAAAAGAAAATGAATAGAAAAGTTTTTTGTCGTTTTTCTCAAACCAAGTTTCAATAGTTACGAAGCTGTTTTTTTCAATTTTGTTATTGAGCGAACTTTTTGATTTAGCTTGTTGCTTTTGTTGTTTGCTCATGATCTATTATCAAGCTAAGAAATTTTAATAAAAGAGGGAATTATTCTAAAATAATTGAAGCATCACCAATCAGCGACTCATCATTGTATACTTCAATTATATACTTTCCAGGAACAAATTTATCAGCTCCTTGTCCATACATATTAATTCCCATTTCAGTCCCCGAGTAATTGAATTCTTGCTTTCCAGCATAGTATCCTCTCGAATTTCCAAATTTGAATTTGTACTCGCTATCCATAGACATTGCCATTTCTTTACCATCAGGAGTAATGATTCGAAGGTAAACAATCTTGTTCCCAGATTTCGCCATGCTATTTTCTGCTAAAGAAAATGTTACTTTTATTTTTTCAGCTTTACTAGCTTTCGTTGTTTCAATTTCTTTTTTGCCTCCTGATTTAAAACGAACAGCTTTTACAATTGTAGCAGTTGCTTTTAGTTGCGAACCCTTAGCAACAACAGTTTGCAAATCCTCTTTCTCTTTTATTAACTGATTAGTCTTATCTTTTTCAGCTGATAAATCAGACTTTACTTTGTCTTTTTCTACAATTAAATTTTTGTTGAGTGTATTGAGAGAGTCAAGCGTAACAATGTATCCCTTCATTATTTTTCGAAGCGTATCGGCTTCCTTTCTTAGCTTTGAAATAATATAGGCATCGTCTTTATGCTTCTCCGCTTCTTTTATTAATTTTTCTATCTGAAGTTTTCTTTCATCAAACTCTGCTTGCAATTTTTTATCGCTTGTTTGTAGCGATTCGTAATCTCCTTTTAACTCTACCAGTTCGGATTTGATGTTATCTCTTTCAACTATTACTTGTTCCTTGATTACTATCTCTTGCTCCGCTCTTTTTTTTTGCTCAAAAAATTGCCATGTTAATAGCAAGCATAACACAGTAAGTATTGTAATAATGATGAGGTATAATTTATTATTGTCTTTATCTTTTTTCTTTTCTTGCTGCTCCATAATTATAAATTTCATCGCAAAAGTAATGTATTTTAATATTTTATTTACCTTAGTTTTTAACTGTTTTAACAATTAATTGTTAATGTTGGACGATTTTTTATCACTAATCTACCCTCATGTCTGCTGTTCATGCGGAAAAGCGCTTATGAAGAGCGAGAATTTGGTGTGTACATTTTGTTGTGTGCAACTTCCCAAAACAAAATTCCATTTACATGCTGAAAACCCAATAAAAAAGATGTTTTGGGGTAGAGCAAATGTCCATTCTGCTGCTGCATTTTATTTTTTTGAAAAAGGAGGAAAAGTTCAAAACCTCATGCATCAACTCAAATACAGAGGTAAAAAAGAGCTTGGAACTTTAGTTGGCAATTGGTATGGTGCAGAACTTAAAAATTCGGAATCATTTAATTCTGTCAATCTGGTTGTTCCTGTTCCTCTTCATCCAAATAAACTAAAAAAGCGTGGCTATAATCAAAGTGAATCATTTGCGGAGGGTATTGCAAAAGCAATGGAAGTGGAAATAGATTCAACTAATTTTATAAGAAATGTAGAAACCGAAACGCAAACTAAAAAAGCAAGATATAAGCGTTGGGAAAATGTTGAAACTGTTTTTGAAGTAAAAGATTCAACTGCATTTGAGAATAAACATATTCTTTTAGTTGATGATGTGGTTACAACAGGTGCTACACTCGAAGCTTGTGCACAAAAATTATTAATGATTGATGGTACGAAAGTAAGCATAGCAACGATGGCTTATGCTGCAAGTAGCTGATTCCCTCTTTTAAAGGGGGTTAGGGGGATTGAACTCCATCTTAGAGGAAAAAATAAGTTACCTTTGCAAATCTAATTTATGGCAGAATCAATAAATATTTCGGGAACAACTAAAAAAGAAAGATACGAATCGCTTTTGCCTCAAATCAAAGCTTTAGTTGAAGGTGAAAAAGATTTTATTGCAAATCTTTCGAATATGATGTCTGCACTTAAATACAGCATGAATTATTTTTGGGTTGGAATTTATTTTGTAAAAGACAATCAATTGGTATTGGGTCCTTTTCAAGGGCCAGTTGCTTGTACTCGAATTGCTTTAGGAAAAGGTGTTTGCGGAACATCATGGAAAGAAAAGAAAACTATTATAGTTGAAGATGTAGATAAATTTACTGGACATATTGCTTGTAGTTCTGAATCGAAATCGGAAATAGTAATTCCTTGTTTTGATAACAAAGGAGAGGTTTTTGCAATACTTGATGTAGATAGTGATAAGCTTTCTGATTTTGATCAAACAGATAAAATTTATTTAGAACAGGTGGTTAATGTAATTCAAGAATTTGCGAATGCTTAAAAGAGGAAAGAACATTTTCAAATTTTCAAATTGGCTAATCTGTATATTGATTTTTTCTTCCTGTGCGCAAGTGGTTCCAATAACTGGAGGTAAAAAAGATATTACTCCCCCAAAGGTTGTAAAGTACATTCCTGATAGCGCTGCAATAAACTTCAAAGCAAAAAAAATTGCAATATTCTTTGATGAATATGTGCAGCTAAATGACTTAAATAAACAACTTACAATTTCTCCACCACTTGATAAACAGCCTGATATTACTGTTAAAAATAAGACACTGGAAATTGAATTTAAAGAATCGTTAAAAGAGAATACAACTTATACAATCGGTTTCGGAAGCTCTCTTCGTGATGTGAATGAAAGTAATCCACTGGAGGATTTTAAGTATGTTTTTTCTACAGGAAATTTTATTGATTCTTTATCACTTGTGTGTAAAGTAAAAAATTCAATTACCCAAAAGCCCGAAAAAGATGTTTTGGTAATGCTTTATGATTCTTTTGAAGATTCTGTACCCTATAAAAAGCGGCCGAATTATTTTGCAAAAACAAAAGCGGATGGTTCGTGCAAAATAGAACACATTAAACAAGGAAAGTACAAAGCGTTTGCGCTGAAAGATGCAAATTCAAATTATTTATATGATTCGCAGGAAGAAGAAATTGCCTTTGTATCAGAGCCAATTACAATTGATAAAAAGGATTCTTTAGTACTGCAATTATTTAAAGAAATTCCTACAAAACAATTCATTAAAAAATCTTCTGTTGAAGGTTATGGGCATTTAAAATTTGTATTCAACAAACCTTCGGATAAAATAAATATTTCAGCATTAAATTTTTCTTCCAAAAAACAATGGCAATTGCCATTGTGGAGCAAAACGCTTGATACGCTTGATTTGTGGCTTCTCGATGTTGGTGTAGAAGAATTAAAATTACAAATAAGCGACAATAATAAAATTTTAGATACTCTTGAAATGAAATTAATTTCGCGCGAAAAATTTGAGAAAGAAAATGGAGCTAAACTTCTTTCTAATTCTCCTTCCACAATTGACTTTAACACGCCTCTTGTAATTTCATTTAATCATCCTCTAAACGAATATTCAATTGATTATAATAAACAACTAAAGAAAAATATTTATCTGAAAGAAGATACTATTGTTTTAGATTCTTCTAAATATTATTTCGAGATAAAAAACGAAAAAATATTGATTCATAAAATAGGTGAATGGAAAATGGGCTCTACTTATCAGCTTGTGATAAAGCCTAAATCATTCACTGATATTTTTCAGATTGAAAATGATTCGGTGAAGGTTAATTTTAAAACGAGAGAAGAAAAATATTATGGGAATGTGAAACTTAAATTTACAACTGAATTTAAAAAACAATATCCAATTATTATTCAGTTAATAGATGAGAAAGGTGCTGTTATTTCTGAAAGACCAAATCCGAAAGAAAACACAATTGATTTTAGCTTTTTGACTCCGCAGAAATATTTGTTACGAATTGATTTAGATGAAAATAATAATTCGAAATGGGACAATGGAAATTATTTAAAACATATTCAGCCCGAAAAAATTATTTATAACACTGCGCCTATAAATGTTCGCTCTAATTGGGATTTAGAAACTGACTGGAAAATTTCAGATTAGCTTTTAATTTCAAAATCATCTGCATCCATCCAAGCAGGAAAAATTCACTTATTGTTTTAAATCTATTATGCTTCTCCAGTTTATTGCTTTCGTTCCGTTGCTTCTGTTTTGAGTTTCCTTTCCGGCATAGAGCAAAATAGAATTTTTGACTTTGCTTAATTTGCTCCAATAATTAATATTTTTCAAAAAATCATCATGAATTGTTTTCCCCGATTTTATTTCGATGGGCAGAAGTTTTGCTCCATTATCAATAATTAAATCGATTTCGTGCCCAGTTTTATCTCTCCAGTAGTACAAATTAATTGGCAATGCTTGGTTTGTTCTTTGTTTTACAAATTCTGTTATCACCATATTTTCAAAAATAAATCCACGCAAAGGATGAGTTTCTAAATGCTTGGTCGTTGTAATTCGCAGTAAAGAGCAAATCAAAGAAGTGTCGTAGAAGTATATTTTTGGTCGCTTAACAATGGTTTTATTGAAATTTTTAAAATGCGGTTTTAGTAAATAAATAATAAAACTACTCTCTAAAATTCCAATCCAAGATTGAATTGTTTTGTTGTCAATACCCGCTTCTGTAGCCAAGGCATTCATATTGAGTTCTTGTCCGCACCTGCCAGCCAAGAGAGCTAAAAATCGCTCAAAAACAATTAGGTCTGTTATGTTTTTTATTTGCCTTACATCCTTTTCAACATAGGTTCGGATATAATTAGGACACCAATCTGTTGGCGAAATATTTTGGTCATATAGGGGCGGATAAAATCCTTTAAATATAAGTTCATCGTCTGTTTTTGGAATTTTTTTAGAGGCAGTTAATTCGGAAATTGAAAATGGAAGTAGGTTGAGATAACCTACTCTTCCTGCCAATGTTTGAGAAATATTTTGTTGTAGTAAAAAATTATTTGAACCCGTAAGAATAAATAAGCCTTTCTTTTTTGAGCTATCAAGTATTTCTTGCAAATAAGAAAACAAATTTGGTGTGCGCTGGACTTCATCCAAAATGGCACCTTTGGGATAAGACGCCAAAAATCCTCTTGGATCTTGTAATGCAAAATTTCGAGTATCAGGGTTCTCTAAAGAGACATAGGGTTTGTCGGAAAATATTTTTTTAACAAGCGTAGTCTTGCCTGATTGTCGAGGACCAGTTACGGCTAACGCCTTAAATTTATTCGCTAATAAAATTAGTTTTTTTTCAGCATCCCTTTTTATCATGAAACAAATATATGGAAAAAATTGGAATCTGATTCCAAAAAAATCCGATTTTAGTGTTGGGGCTGAATTTCAAAATCATCCCCATCCATCCAAGCAGGAAAATTTTCTCTCCATGATTGCACTTCTTCTAATGATAATGGAATTGTTTCTATAGATTCTTTATGAGCTTCCGTTTTACTTATTATTTCTCCTTTTGGATTAATTGCAGCCGAATCTCCCGAATGAATAATGTTATTTCCATCTTCTCCAATTCGGTTTACTCCAATAACAAATGCTTGATTTTCTATGGCTCTTGCTTGCAATAAAATCTTCCAAGGATGATTTCTGCGCTCAGGCCAATTGGCAATATATATAAGCAAATCATAATTTTCTTTTTTGCTATTTCTGCTCCAAACAGGAAAGCGTAAATCATAACAAATCAAAGGACAAATTTTCCAGCCCTTATATTCTATAATTAATTTTTTATTTCCTGCGGTGTAATGCTCTTGTTCGTTCCCATAACGAAACAAATGTCTTTTGTCATAATATTCATAAGAGCCATCTGGCTTTTGCCAAATCAATCGATTAAAGTATTTTTTATTTTCTTCAATAATAATACTTCCTGTTACAACACAATTATTTTCGTTTGCTATTTTTTTCATCCACTCGTGTGTCTTCTCATTCATAGATTCAGTATGTATTTCGGGCTTCATAGAAAAACCTGTGCTGAATAATTCAGGTAGCAGAATCAAATCTGTTTTTTCTTTAATGGAAGCAATTTTTTCTGCAAACATTTTTAAGTTCGCTTCTTTATTCTCCCAGTGTAGAGAAGTTTGTATGATTGTAATTTTTAAATCTTGCATAATATTTCAGCAGCTTTTTCAAGCGTTTCTTCTTTCTTGGCAAAACAAAATCTTAATACTTTGTCATCTTCTGGTTCGTGATAAAACACTGATACAGGAATAGATGCTAACTTAAATTCCTTTGTCATTCGTATAGCAAAATCTGTATCCTTTTCTTTGGTGATGTTACTGTAGTCCAGCAATTGAAAATAAGTTCCCAGAGAGGGAATAACTCTAAAATGGCTGTCTTTAATGAGTTTTAAGAAGTAGTCTCTTTTCTTTTGATAGAAATTTCCGAGCGATAAATAATTTTCTTCCTTCTGTAAATATTCTGCCAATGCAAGCTGAATAGGAGTGTTTACAGCAAATACAAGAAACTGATGTACTTTGCGAAACTCTGCCATTAGCTCTTTTGGAGCAACACAATATCCAACTTTCCATCCTGTTGTATGAAATGTTTTCCCGAAGGATGAAACAATGAAACTCCTTTCTGCAAGAGAAGGATAGAGCGCCATGCTTTGATGTTTTATTCCGTCAAAAATAATATGCTCATATACTTCATCGCTCACAATTATAATATCAGTTCCATCAGTAATTGATTCAAGAGCTTTTAAATCACTTTCTTTTAACACCGCTCCTGTAGGGTTATGCGGAGAGTTAATGATAATCATTTTGGTACGGTGGCTCACTACTCTTTTCAGTTCTTCCCAGTCAATAGAGTAATCAGGAGATTTCAGTTGGAGGTAAATAGTTTTACCCCCGTTGAGTTCTATTGCTGGCTGGTAGCAATCGTATGCAGGTTCAAAAACAATTACTTCATCGCCCTCTTTTATAATCGCTGTGATAGCAGTATAAATAGCTTGTGTAGCACCTGCTGTAATCGTAATTTCAGTATCGGGATTATATTTAGCTCCGTATATTTTCTCTGTTTTTTGTGCAATAATTTCACGAAGAGCAATAGCTCCTGCCATAGGCGAATATTGGTTGTTCCCTTGCTTCATGTATTTGTAAACAAGCTCAACCAACTCTGGCGAACATTCAAAATCTGGAAATCCCTGCGATAGATTAATAGCATTGTTTTCTGCCGCAAGCTTCGACATTACTGTGAAAATAGTTGTTCCAACTGCTGGAAGTTTACTGTGAATAGTGGAGGGGAAATGCACAAATGATAAATTAGTTCAAGACGAAATTACAAATACTTTGATATGTTTTATTCGGGGTTATGGGTAAATTATTAAATTCGCCAAAAAATTATTTAAAATGATTATAGAAAATAAAAAAGTTGTAGCTGTAAACTACCACTTAACAGGAACAAATCTTAAATCGGGAGAACAAAAATTAGTTGAAAAAACTACTACTGAAAATCCTTTTGTATTTCTTGTAGGGGTTGGACATTTGTTAGAGGATTTTGAAAAAAATCTTTCAGGAAAAAAAGTGGGCGATACTTTTGATTTTAAAATTTCTGCCGATAGAGGCTATGGGCTTCGTATGGAAGAGTATCTGGTAAATATTCCTATTGATGCATTTAAAGATGAGAAAGGTGAAATAAATAGAGAAATGTTAAAAGTGGGAGGCATGCTTCCCATGGTTGACAATCAAGGAAACCATCTTCAAGGAATAATAGAAAATGTTGGAATTGATAGTGTGAAAATGGATTTTAACCATCCCTTAGCTGGACATGATTTGCATTTTGTTGGAGAAGTATTAGAAGTTAGAACTGCTACAGATGAAGAATTAGACCATGGACATGTTCATGGTAAAGGCGGACATCACCACTAAATTATTTCTTTTTTGCTAAATCTGTAATTTCGGCTGGTATGCCTTTGCAACCTTCTGGTGTTGGCATTTTAAGCCCCCGATAATTGAATGTAATTTTCAAGTTATCTACATCAAAATCTTTTGAGAGTTTATCCTTAGGAATAAGAGTAAGCTCTTGCTCATCTTCTCTTTTAGTTATTATTACGGCAGAGCATCCTTCTTTTTTATAAATGAAAGAAACATACCCGCTATATTTTCCAAGCGGAGTGGTTGCATCACTTGAATTTTTATTTGTTTTACAACTAAAGAAGAACAATGTAAATAAAAATATTGCAGAGCGGGATAAGATTTTTTTCATATTATTTCTGTATGATAATCTTAACTACTTTCTGAAAATCTTTATTCCCGATTCTTACAAGATAAGCCCCTGATTTAACATTTGAAATACTAAGAGTATTGTCAAAACTATTATTGATGGGAGATATTCTGGTTCCCTTTATATATCTTCCTTGTACATCAAATAAATCAACCACAAGTTCATTGTTTGATAAAGTATTTTGTCCTGATATATTTAAAACATCTCCAACTTGAAACACATTAAAAGATTGGAGTTTTAAATTTTCTTCGATCCCTGTTGAAAGAGGAATTTGCCACGAAAAAATGCGAGTTCTTATTCCACCCGCAATGTATTCTCCGGTATGCCAAAACGTAATCCCATCAGGGTCTAAAGAAGTTTGAGAATAATCTCCATATCTTTCAAATCCTGTTTGTGAAGATGTTCCAGCAATTGCAGTTTGTTCTGTAAAAGTCATTTGGTTCAGGGGGTCTGAGGCTAAGCGTCCGGTAAAACGTAAACTTGGAAATGTACTTGAACCAGAAACAGCATAAGCCATTCCAATACTTCCATTGTCATCCATAGCAATACTTCCTAACCAGCGGCTTTCACCATCAGGTGCAAATGTAGATTGTTGGTATATACTCCAAACTTTTGTCGTATCATTTTGTCTAAGTTCATACCAACGAACTCCTCCTTGATTACTTCCATTAACATCCACAACATGGCATAGCACAACAGAATTGTATCCAACCCATTTTCTAAATGGAGCTCTATAGGTTAGAACACCAGCTATGGCATCTAATTTTTGAGTAGTCCCCTTTTGGGTGATGTCATCCCAAGAAGTTGTAAAGATTGAGTTGAATGCTGTAGTTGGTAATTGCTTGTCTAAAATTAAAGTAGCTGAAGGAGTTGCCCCCCATGTAACAGCCATTTTGTAAACTCTAATAGCATCTGTTGAAGAAGAAGACCAGCTGTCATCTTCAAATGAAAAAATTGGGCAAGGTGTTCCAAGTGGAGGTAATTGGCCATCTGCATCGGCAGGTAGTGGGACAAAAAATCCATCTGTAGGAATGGATGAAAAGTTCTTTGAAATCATTCTTGAAGTTGATTTTCCTGCGAGCATACTGTCTCTTTCAAATACCAACATTTTTTGAGTGCCTTGATTTGAGGATACGTAATAACCATCTGCCCAAATAGAAATTTTAAAATAATCCGGAAATTGCGAAGTTGTAAATTTATACTTGTAATAACTACCCGTTGGGCTTGAAGTGGTTGAAATAGCTACCCATATTTCATTTTCAGGGCTGCCATCACTAAATTGACTAATTAACCATCTATCAGCGTATTTATCATATAGCACTATTGGGTCGCCATTGTTTTGCCCAAACAATAACGAACTTAGATTTAAAGAAGATGTTAACGCTCCACCAGTTTTGTTATAAACTCTATACTTGGTATTTATAGCTTGAACATAATGATTTGGACCAGCTGCTCCCGAAGGGTCTGGAGGTGTTCCTCCGCCTTGCCCTGCAAAGTTTTGTATTGTTGTTAGAGTCATTCCCTTTCCAGATGTTTTCTGTCTTGCCGGGTCTTCACCTTTTGGTAAAGCATTTGGATTTTTATCTTCGCCTCTTGCTCTTTTATTTTTTACTTCTATTTCAGATTCTTCTTTTGTTGCATCTGATGAGATTCCATAATATTGAGATAACTCCTCAATAGTTTTGGAGATGCTAAACTCAGAGCAGGTAACTACTTGTAAAGAGTTATCTGTTTCTTTTTGCTGAACTTGTTGAGCAAAAAGAGCGTTTGTGAAAATTCCTAATCCGAGAAAATAAATTTGTTTTTTCATTGTGAAAATGTGCTTGTGTAAGTTGCTAAGTTCCGAAATATAATTTTGGAAAACAAATTTTTAGCCGAGTAGATTTATTTTAACGATAAACAAACAAAAAAATTTACTGCTTTGGCAATTCTATTTCTTGCTGAACAATGAAAGAACCAGGAAACTGAGGGGATATTTCTTTCCAAAATTTATATGCTTCCAACTTTGTTCTAAAATCACCTACAGTAACAGTGAAATTTGGTTGTTGATAATCATCATAAGCAGGAACATTGTTGTATTTTGTAATAAAATTTGATTTAATTTCTTTTGCTTTGGTTTTATCAGTTCCGAAGTGAATCTTCACTCTGTATCCTTTTATTTTTTGCTTTTTATTAATTTCAGTTTTTTTATAAATTGTTTTTTGAATTCTTTCATCCTGCTTATAACTAATTAATCCTTGTTCTCCTTTTTTTTGTGCAAAAAGTGAACTCAAAAGACTAATAGAAAAAAGGAGTAGCAATATTTTTTTCATAATGTAAAGTAACAAGAAGAATAGCAATTCCTATTCCAAAAGACGAAACAAATTTATATATTAAATTTTGAATCCTCTTTTCTATTTCGAGATATAAATAGCTTGAAAAAAATTAAATTTGATCAAATAACGCAAATTAATAAAAATCAACAAGTCTTGTTTAGAATCATTATAAATTAAAAAAAAAACTAAAAAAAATAATAAATGAAGCATTCTTCTTATAAATTTGTCGCGCATTTAAAGCACGAAAATAGATTTGCGACCACATAAAAATCTCAAAAAATATATGATTACAAGGTCTTTCAGGGCACAAAAATTACAAAATTGGATTTATTCTTTTGTATTTTTGTTCTTGGCTTTTGGAGTTAAAAATGTTCATGCACAAGCAGACGGAGCCAAGCTTTTCAAACAAAATTGTGCAGTTTGCCATAAACTAGATGAGAAAAAATTAACAGGACCTGGGCTGAAAGGTGTTTTCCAAAGAATTCCTTCTGAAAAATGGTTTATCGATTGGGTTTTAAACAATGATAAGCTTACCAAATCAGGTGATGCATATGCTGTAAAAATTAGTCAGTTCGATCCTTCGCTGATGACAATTTTTGAAGGGCAGCTTTCAGAAGATGATATTAAAGCAATTGCTGCGTATGTGAAAAACCCTCCTGTTGAAGTTGCAGCAACTGCAAATAATAATGTAACAAATGGAGAACAGACTGCAAAAACAGAAGAAGGGATTGATCCATTCAAAATACTAATAGGAGTTGTTGCTTTCTTAATTATACTTATATCTATATTAAGAGGAGTAAAACATTCTTTAAAAAATGTAGTTAATGAAAAAGAAGGAAAGCCGTCAGTTCCTGAAATGGGAATGTGGGAAGAAACAAAAGGATGGCTTGGGGCTCATAAGCGTTTTGTAGCTTTAGCAATTCTTTTTTTAGTAGGTTGGGGATTAAAAACATCTTGGTATAAACTTCAAAATATAGGAGTTCACCAAGGATACAAGCCGCAACAACCCATTAAATTTTCTCATAAAATTCATGCTGGAGATAATGCAATTAATTGTGTTTATTGTCACAACACAGTTGAAAAAAGCCGTCACGCAAGCATTCCTTCTGTGAATGTTTGTATGAATTGTCACAAAGGAATTGATAAAGGACCAACTACTGGGACTGCAGAAATTGCTAAGATATATGAAGCTGCAGGATTTAATCCTGAAACTCAAGCATACGATAAACCTCAAAAACCTCTCAAGTGGGTAAAGGTTCACAACCTTCAAGACTTTGTTTATTTTAATCACTCCCAACACGTAGTTGTTGGTAAGCAAGATTGTGCAAATTGCCATGGAGATTTAAAGGAAATGACAGTTGCAAAACAAGTTCAACCCTTAACAATGGCTTGGTGTATTGATTGTCATAAAAAAACAGAAGTAGCGATGGATAATAATCCATATTACGAAGAGCTACATAAAAAATTAGCAGAAAAATATAAAGGTCAAAAAATAACAGTTGACAAAATAGGCGGAATTGAGTGTGTAAAATGTCATTACTAGTTCGTTAAATTTAATCGAAAGAGCTTAAACACAATATGGCAACAAAAAAATACTGGAAAGGATTAGAAGAACTGGCTCAAAGCCCTGAATTTGTTAATGCTCAGCAAAATGAATTCACTGAGCAATTACCAGTTGAACAACTTCTAAGCAATGCTTCTGATGAAAATTCTACAAGCAGAAGAGATTTTCTGAAATTTTTAGGATTTAGCGTAACCGCAGCTTCACTTGCGGCTTGCGAAGCCCCCGTTACTAAGGCGATTCCATATGTAGTAAAACCCGAAGAAATCACTCCTGGTGTTGCGAACTTTTACGCGTCTACCCATTTTGATGGAAATGATTATTGTAGCGTTTTAGTTAAAACGAGAGAAGGAAGACCAATTAAAATTGAAGGTAACGAATTATCTCCAATTACTAAAGGAGCAACAAATGCACGTGTTCAAGCATCTGTGCTTTCCTTATATGATTCAAATAGAATTACAGGACCTTTTGCTCTGAAAGCAGCCACAACTTGGGTGGATGCAGATAAACAAATCGCATCTAAATTAGCTGATATAGCTGCAAAGGGAGGAAACATTCGTATCCTTTCCTCAACTATTATAAGCCCATCAACAAAACAAGTAATAGCTGATTTTGTTACAAAATATCCTTCAACGAAGCATGTATCTTACGATGCTGTTTCTTATAGTTCGATAGCAAAAGCAAACCAAGCGTCTTTCGGAAAAGCAGTCATTCCTACATATAAATTTGATGCTGCAAATGTGATTGTTGGTATTGGAGCAGATTTCTTGATTAACTGGCTTTCTCCTATTGAGTATGCAAAACAATATTCTGTAAATAGAAAAGTTAATTCGAATAAAAAAGAAATGTCTAAGCACATTCAGATTGAGTCAAACCTTTCTGTAACAGGTGCAAATGCAGACAAGCGTATTCAGGCAAAGCCATCACAAATGGCGCTTGCAGCTGTTAATTTATATAATGCTGTTGCCAAGATGACTGGAGGAAGTTCAGTTGCTTCTGCCTCTTTAGAAATTGATAAAGAATTAGAACAAGTAGCAAAAATGCTTGTTGAAAGCAAAGGAAAAGCACTTGTTGTTTGTGGCATCAATGATATAAATGCACAACTTTTTGTTAATGCTATAAATAACATGATAGGAAGCTACGGAGTTACTATCGATATGGAAACTCCTTCATACACTAAACAAGGAAGTGATGAAGAATTCGCTTCTCTTGTTGCTGAAATGAAAGAAGGGAAGGTTGATGCAGTAATTACATACAATACAAATCCTGCTTATACTGCACCAGCATCGCTTAATTTTGCTGATGCTTATGGAAAGGTTAAAGTAAAAATATCAATTGCAGACAGAATGGACGAGACAGCTTCATTGTCTGATTTCGTTTGCCCAGATCATCACTATTTAGAATCTTGGAATGATTTTAATCCAAGAAAAGGACACTATAGTTTATCTCAACCTACCATTGCTCCGATATTTTCTAAGCCACGCCATGAGGGAACTCGTGCCGCACAAGAAAGTTTATTAGCATGGGCTGGAAATACTACCGATTACCTAACTTATATGCAACAAAATTGGGAGAAGACAATTTTCTCAATGCAGAGTTCTGAAACAATGTTTACTTCTTTCTGGAATAAATCATTGCAGGATGGAGTTGTTGCAATTGTAGCTACAATGCCAGTTGCCGTTGACGCTAAGAAAGAAACAAATGCAGCAAAACCAGAAGAAAAGAAAGTTGAAGAAACTCCTACACAAGCACCAAGTAGTGATTTAGCATCTGCTGCACAAGCGATAGTTAAATCTTCAAAAGGTGGTGCTTGGGAATTAGCGATATACGAAAAGGCAGGTATTGGTATCGGAACTCAGCCGAACAATCCTTGGTTGCTAGAATTGCCAGATCCTATTTCTAAAGTTACTTGGGATAACTACATTACCATGTCTCCTATCGATATGAAGGAGATGGGGCTTAATATGCTTGAAAGACAAGATAGAGAAGGAAGTATAGTTAATTTAACTGTCGCAGGAAAAACAATTCCTGTTCCTGTTTATTCTCAACCCGGGCAAACTCCTAAAACAATTGGACTTGCTGTAGGTTATGGAAGAACTGGCGTTGGAAAAGCTGCCGAAAATGTTGGAGTTAATGCATTCCCATTTGCTCAGTTGCTAAACGGAACAGTTCAAATGGCTTCTTTTGAAGTAAATGTTGAAAAAACTGGAAACACTCATGAGTTTGCAGCTACACAAATTCACCACACGATGATGGGGCGTGAAATTGTACGTGAAGCTACTCTTGCTGAATATATTGAAAACCCTGCTGCTGGAAATGAGCCCGAAATGCTAAATACATTAACGGGTAAACAACCACTTTCGAAAGTTGACTTATGGGATGCCCACGATTCATTAGGTCATCATTGGGGAATGACCATTGATTTAAATTCTTGTATTGGATGCGGAGCTTGTGTAGTAAGTTGCACAGCTGAGAACAACGTAGCTGTTGTAGGCAAGGCAATGGTTATGAATACCCGTGAAATGCACTGGTTGAGAATTGATCGCTACTATAGCAGCGACATGAGTTTTGAAAAAGCTCACAAAGAAGGTGTTGGGTTGATTGATGAATATTTGGAAATGGAAAATCCAGCTGCTTTAAATCCTAAAGTTGTTTTCCAACCTGTAATGTGCCAACACTGTAATCATGCTCCTTGCGAAACGGTTTGCCCTGTTTTAGCTACAACTCATAGCACTGAAGGATATAATCAAATGACTTATAACCGTTGTATCGGAACAAGATATTGCGCTAACAACTGTCCTTATAAAGTAAGACGCTTCAATTGGTTTAATTACAATGACAATACAAAATTTGCAGATGTAAACCCTGTTCAAGATGATTTAGGACGCATGGTGTTAAACCCAGATGTAGTAGTTCGTTCAAGAGGGGTGATGGAAAAATGCAGTATGTGTGTTCAGCGAGTTCAAGGCGGAAAATTAACCGCAAAGAAGGAAGGAAGAAAAATTAAAGACGGAGAAATCAAGACCGCTTGTGCTCAATCTTGTCCTACAAATGCAATTATTTTTGGAGATATTAATGATCCAACAAGTGAAATTTCTCAATATAGAAAAGAGGAGAGAAATTATTTCTTATTGGAAGATGTAGGAGCTAAGCCAACAGTAAGTTATATGACAAAAATTACTAACGAAGAAAAAGCGGAAGCATAACACCTAAAAAACACTAGCATCGATTATGCATCAGGAATCACACATAAGAGAACCATTAATTTTAGGGAAGAAATCGTATAAAGATGTTTCAGATGACATCATACGCCCTATAGAAGGAAAAGCTAACAAATATTGGTACATAGTTTTTGGAATTTCCTTAACTATGTTCATTTGGGGTTTAGCTTGCTTGACCTATACCGTTGGAGAAGGAATTGGAACTTGGGGTTCTAACAATGGAGTAGATTGGGCTTGGGATATTACAAATTTCGTTTGGTGGATTGGTATTGGTCATGCTGGAACTCTAATTTCAGCGGTACTTTTGTTATTCCGTCAAAAATGGAGAATGGCGATTAACCGTTCTGCTGAGGCAATGACAATTTTTGCCGTAATGTGTGCAGCTATATTTGTTGTTCTTCACACAGGACGTCCTTGGTTAGATTATATGTTATTCCCTTTCACAAACCAATTTGGTTCATTGTGGCCAAACTTTAACTCACCTCTTTTGTGGGATGTGTTTGCAGTATCAACTTATTTTTCTGTATCATTAGTATTCTGGTACACCGGTCTTATTCCTGATTTTGCAATGATTCGCGATAGGATAAAAAATCCTAAAATGAAAAAGATGTATCGCATTTTAAGTTTTGGATGGAGCGGCAGAGCAAAAGATTGGCAACGATTTGAAGAAGTTTCTTTGGTTCTTGCAGGACTCTCAACTCCTCTTGTATTCTCGGTTCACTCAATAGTATCAATGGACTTTGCAACATCTATTGTTCCAGGATGGCATACAACAATTTTTCCTCCTTACTTCGTTGCTGGAGCCGTATTCTCTGGATTTGCAATGGTGTTAACACTTTTGTTAATTATGAGAAAAGTATTTTCTCTCGAAAACTATATTACAATTAAGCACATCGAGTATATGAATATCGTTATTATTGTAACGGGTTCTATAGTAGGTGTAGCTTATCTAACAGAATTATTTATCGCTTATTATTCTGGAGTCGAATACGAACAATATGCATTCCTAAATCGTGCGACAGGACCTTATTGGTGGGCTTATGCGTGCATGATGACATGCAATGTTGTTTCTCCACAATTGTTTTGGATACATAAAATTAGAACTAGCTTAGTTGCTACTTTCATTTTATCAATTGTTGTAAATATCGGAATGTGGTTTGAGCGTTTTGTAATTATCGTTCCTACACTTTGTCGTACATTCCTCCCATCTACTTGGAATATGTACAGCCCAACTTTTGTTGATATTGGAATTTTTGTTGGAACAATCGGATTTTTCTTCACATGCTTTTTATTATTTGCTCGCTTCTTCCCTGTAATTGCTCAGGCAGAATTGAAGTCAATTTTAAAATCATCGGGAGAAGAGTATAAAACTAAAAATGCAGATTCACATCACTAATAAGTAAAGTTGAATATGGCTACAATTAATATACATGGAATTTATGATGACGAACAAGACCTTCTAAAAGGGGTTAAAGCTCTTCGTTCATCCGGAATTCGAATTAAAGATGCATTTACTCCATTCCCGGTTCATGGGCTGGATAAGGCAATGGGATTAAAACGTACACGCATTGCAATTACTGCATTTCTTTATGGAATTACAGGAACTTGTCTTGCAACATTAATGATGTGGTACATGATGATTCAGGATTGGCCTAATATTGTTGGAGGTAAACCAAATTTCGCATATTTCTATAATATTCCAGCGTTTATTCCAATCACTTTTGAATCAACAGTTCTTTGTGCTGCACATGGTATGGCCATTACATTTTTTTTAAGAAGCTGGTTATTGCCAGGAGTTTCGCCAAAAAATCCTGACCCAAGAACAACAGATGATAAGTTTATGATTTTGCTTGAAACAAAACAAGAAAATCTTGGAGGAATAGAAAAGATATTAAAAGATACAGGCGCATCAGAAGTAAATGTAAAACATTGATAGCTTAAGTAATTGCTATGAGAAAAATAAAAAATAAACTTTTTGTACTTGCTTTCACAAGCGGACTTGTTTTCACGTCATGTACAAAAAAAGACCCCAATAGTCCAGGTTTTGAATTTATGCCGGATATGTATACATCTCCATCAAAAGAAGTATATGGAACTTCGACATTGTTTGGGGATACAATTTATTTAGGAATGCCTGTGAAAGGGTCTATTCCAAGAGGATTTACACCTTATGCTTATCCTAATACACCTGAAGGATATGCAGCATCCGAAGCAAATAAAAATCCATTAGTTACTACTCCCGAACTTGTGGCTCAAGGAGAGGTTTTGTACGGAAAATTTTGTGTTCATTGTCATGGCGCTTCTGGAGCTGGAGATGGCGCTGTTGGATTAAAACTTCCTGGAGCTCCCCCTTCTTATTTATCTCCTGCTTTAATGGTCTTATCTGAAGGGAAAATGTTTCATTCAATTGCCTACGGAAAAGGATTAATGGGCGCACATGCATCTATGTTAACTCAAGAAGAAAGATGGAAATTAGTATTATACATTAAAAAGCTTCAATCGGCTGGAGTACCCGCATCAGTTGCAGTTGATTCAACCCAAATAGTAAAAAAATAAAAACGAATTTAGTTAATAAGAAAGTATGAATAGCAGTAATCAAACTTACACCATAAACGACAGAACAAAGAAAATTTGTTATGTGCTTATTGGCATTGGTGTTCTTGGGCTTGTGTACGGTTTTGTTACCGGAGCATCAGGAGATCGTATTTGGGCAAACTTATTAATCAATAGCTTTTTCTTTTTAGGAATTGCCGTTGCCTCTACATTTTTTATGGCTTTGCAATATGCAACTGAAGCAGCTTATGCCGTTACAGTTAAAAGAGTTTATGAAGCAATAAGTGATTACATACTTCCAGGTGCTATTTGTTTAGTAGTAGTTTTGTTAGGGTCTACATTTCATATTAATCATTTGTATCATTGGATGGATTCATCTGTAATGCATGAATTGAATGCAGATGGAACAGCTAACGAACATTATGATGAAGTTTTAGCTGGGAAATCCGGATATTTAAACCTGCCTTTTTTCTGGATAAGAACATTATTATATCTTGGAGTTTGGTGGTGGATGCAGCGAGGTTTTAGAAAGCGTTCATTAGAAGAAGACTTAACAGGAGATATAAATATTCACTGGAAAAATCGTAAGATGGGAGCTATATTCCTAATTTTTTACGGTGTTACTTCTTCAACTTCTGCTTGGGATTGGATTATGTCTCTAGATGCTCACTGGTATAGCACAATGTTCGGTTGGTACACATTTGCTGGAACTTGGATTAGCGCGATTATTATGATTATATTCTTTACACTATATTTAAAGAGGAGAGGATATTTACAAGAAGTAAATGAAAGTCATCTGCATGATTTAGGCAAATGGATGTTTGCAGTTAGCTTTTTGTGGACATATCTATACTTCTGCCAGTTCATGCTTATTTGGTATTCAAATATCCCTGAAGAGGTAACTTATTACCAAGTTCGTTGGGAGTTTTATAAACCAATTATGTGGGGAATGTTTTTTGTAAATTTCTTATTTCCAATGTTACTCTTAATGTCGAGAGATGCAAAAAGAAATGCTAAATATTTAGTTTTCGTAGGACCAATTATTTTCTTCTCTCACTGGGTTGATATTTACCAAATGGTAATGCCATCAGCAGTTGTAGCCGACTGGCACTTATTTAATCCTTTAGAGTTAGGATTGTTTTGCGGATTTTTAGGACTCTTCCTATTTATGGTTCATCGCGCTTTAACTAAAGCACCTTTGATGGTTAAAAACCACCCATATTTAGAAGAAAGTTTACATCACGAAGTATAATTTTGAACAAAAAATACACGAAGTATGATTAAGTTACTGGTAATTGTAGGTTTAATATTATTGATAGTTGCAATATTTCAGCTAATCAGAGTTTTTGAATTATCTGCTCAGTTGAAAGGCAATAAGCATGTTGAAGTTAATGATAATGATAATCGTTTAAATGGACGATTGATGATGATTTTCTTAATTGTTTTTATGGCATTTTGCGGTTGGCAAGTATGGGAGTATAAAGATTTATTACTTCCCGTAGCAGCTTCAAAAGAAGGCATTGAGATAGATTGGTTGATGGATTTTAATATGATTATTATTTGGATAGTTTTTGTTTTATGTGATGTATTACTTTTTTATTTTGCTTATAAATATTATGGTAGAAAAGGACAAGTGGCTACTTATTTTCCTCACGACAATAAACTAGAAATGATTTGGACTGTAATTCCTGCAATTGTTTTAGCTGTCATTATTATTTATGGATTGAAAACATGGAATGCCATTACATCTCCTGCAAGTCCAGATTCAATGGTGATTGAGTTATATGCTAAACAGTTTGACTGGACAGCTCGCTATGCAGGGAAAGATAATACTTTGGGGGCTGCAAATTACAGACTTATTGCAGGAGCTAATCAACTTGGGTTAGATTCGACAGATGAAAAAGGGATGGATGATATAATTAAAACAGGTGAAATGCATATACCAAAGGGAAAAGAGGTTTCTTTTCATTTCCGTTCAAGGGATGTACTTCATAGTGCTTTTATGCCTCACTTTCGTCAACAAATGAATTGCGTTCCAGGAATGACCACATATTTCAAATTTACTCCCACCATTACTACTGCTGAAATGCGTAAAATTACTAAGAACGACAAATTTGATTATCTTTTACTTTGCAATAAAATATGTGGTAAAAATCATTACAATATGCAAATGGTAGTTGTAGTAGATGAACCAGCTGATTATGCTGCTTGGCTTGAAAAGCAAAAAACATTTTTTAATAAGTTAACAGTTGCAATGCCTGTAGTAGAAACAAAAGAAATAGTTCAAAAATAATTACACTAAAGATAAAGAAGTATGTCAATGAATAATCACGATACACATGCTCATGACCATGATGAACACCATCATGAAGAATCTTTTATTAGCAAATATATTTTCAGTCATGATCATAAAGTAATCTCTCGTCAATTCCTTATCACAGGAATTATTATGGCAGTTATCGGAATGATAATGTCTGTAATCTTTCGTTTGCAGTTGGCCTACCCTGAGCATAAATTTGCATTTATCAACTGGATGCTTGGTGATAAATGGGGTAAAGACGGTATTCTTGATCCTGAAATGTATCTTGCTCTTGTTACTATCCATGGAACTATCATGGTGTTTTTTGTGCTAACAGCTGGATTAAGCGGTACATTTTCGAACCTTTTAATTCCTCTTCAAATTGGTGCACGAGATATGGTTTCTGGATTTTTGAATATGCTTTCTTACTGGTTCTTTTTCCTATCAAGTGCTGTGATGACCATTTCGCTTTTTGTTGAGTCAGGACCCGCTTCCTCTGGATGGACAATTTATCCTCCTTTGAGTGCACTTCCTCAAGCTATGTCGGGTTCGGGCATAGGAACTACACTTTGGTTAGTTAGCATGTCTTTGTTTATTGTGTCTGCATTATTGGGAGGTTTAAATTATATTGTTACTGTATTAAATTGGAGAACCAAAGGAATGACAATGACTCGTTTGCCATTAACTATTTGGGCATTTCTTGTAACGGCAATTCTTGGTGTGCTTTCTTTCCCTGTCCTTTTATCTGCATGTTTATTATTAATTTTTGATAGAAGTTTCGGAACAAGTTTTTATTTGTCTGATATCCATATTGGAGGACAAGCGTTAGAACAAACAGGCGGTAGCCCAATTTTATTCCAACACTTGTTCTGGTTCTTAGGTCATCCAGAGGTATATATCATTATTCTTCCTGCGCTAGGAATAACTTCTGAAATTATTTCTGTCAACTCTCGTAAGCCAATATTTGGTTACAGAGCGATGATAGGTTCTATTTTAGCAATCGGATTTCTTTCCTTTATTGTTTGGGGTCACCACATGTTCCTTACAGGGATGAATCCATTCTTAGGTTCTGTATTCGTATTCACAACATTGTTAATTGCAATACCATCAGCAGTTAAAGCATTCAACTATATAACTACATTGTGGAAAGGTAATTTGCAATTTACTCCTGCTATGTTATTTGCAGTAGGATTGGTTTCAACTTTTATTAGTGGTGGTGTTACAGGAATTATTTTAGCAGACTCTGCTCTTGATATTCCAGTTCACGATACTTATTTTGTTGTTGCTCACTTCCACATTGTAATGGGTGTTTCCGCTATATTAGGGATGTTTGCAGGAGTTTATCATTGGTTCCCTAAAATGTTCTTGAGAATGATGAATAAAAAACTTGGTTACTTACATTTTTGGCTGACTTTTGTTTCAGCTTATGGGGTGTTTTTTCCAATGCACTTTATTGGATTAGCAGGTGTTCCTAGAAGATATTATTCAAACTCGGCATTCCCATTGTTTGATAATTTGATGGATATAAATGTAATGATTACTGCCTTTGCGTTATTGGGGGCATTAGCTCAAGGAATTTTCTTATTCAATTTCTTCTATAGTATTTTTAGAGGACCAAGAGCAACCGAAAATCCTTGGAAAGCAAATACACTTGAGTGGACAAATGGAGTTGGACATCACCATGGAAACTGGGTTGGACCATTGCCAATAGTTCACCGTTGGCCTTACGATTACAGTAAGCCGGGTAAGCCAGAAGATTTCGTTCCACAAACGGTTCCTTTAGAAGAAGGAGAAGTTGATGGAGGCGGACATCATTAAAAGAAATTTTTTATAAAAAGATAAATGTCCCTAAATGTATAAATTTGGGGACATTTTTTTTGTAGCAAATTGAAATCGCGCCCATTCAAATATTATTTTTTATTCATTTTTTTATTTGCATCTACATTTTCATTTTCGCAAGTAGATATTCTTGATAGCATCCGCACGAGCTTCAAATCCAAAGGGAAACTGTATTTGAATTTATCTACCAAGAATACTTTTATTGATGGATTTCGTTCACCAATATTGGGAATTAAAATAGGAGTAGAATTTGACAGAAGAGTGAGAATAGGAGGAGGATTTAACTTCCTGAAAAACCCAATTTATCAGGATAAGTATATTAAAGATATTAATGGAAATAATATTGACACAGTCCCAAATGCCCTACATTTTAGTTATATGAGCTATTTTTTCGAATATATATTTTACAAAACAAAACATTGGGAATTTTCTATCCCTACGCAAATAGGAATTGGGAGTTCACGTTTTGAATACATTTATAATGGGAAAAAAATAACGGAGAACAAAAAAACAATCATCCTTTACGAGCCCTCTATCGCAGGGCATTATAAAGTATTTAAATGGCTTGGAGTAGGGGGCGATATTGGTTATAGGCTGATGCTTAAAAATAACAAAGCAATCGAACGAAATTTTAATTCTCCCACATTTACTTTTAAAGTGATGATTTTTTATGGGGAAATCTATAAGGCTCTATTCAAGAAATAATTTTTTATCCGAATAGTGCAGAGAAGACATCTTCGATTTTCGCAACAAATTTTACTTCAATTTTATTGCGAGAAATATCCAATCCTTTTTTGTTGTATTTAGAAACAAAAATAGTTTCAAATCCCAATTTCTCTGCTTCTGATATTCTTTGTTCAATGCGGTTCACAGGGCGTATTTCTCCGCTTAATCCAACTTCAGCAGCAAAGCATGTTTTTTGCGAAATAGGAATATCTTCAGATGAAGAAAGTACAGCACAAACTACTGCCAAATCAATCCCTGGGTCTTCCACTTTTATTCCCCCTGCAATATTTAAGAACACATCTTTAATTCCTAATCTAAATCCACATCTTTTTTCGAGTACAGCCAAAAGCATTGCTAGTCTTCGTAAGTCAAAACCTGTCGCACTTCGCTGAGGAGTTCCATAAGCTGCAGTGCTAACTAATGCTTGTGTTTCAATTAACATTGGTCGCATACCCTCCATAGTTGCTGAAATTGCAATTCCGCTCACTTCTTCTTCTCGGCTGGTAATCAATATTTCGGAAGGATTGCTAACTTCTCTTAAGCCAACTCCCTGCATTTCGTAAATTCCTAATTCGTTAGTTGAACCAAAACGATTTTTTACACTTCTTAGTAAACGATACACATGGTTTCTATCTCCTTCAAATTGTAGAACAGTATCCACCATATGCTCTAAAACCTTTGGTCCTGCTATGCTTCCGTCTTTTGTAATATGCCCAATTAAGAAAACAGGAGTTCCGCTTTCTTTAGCATAGCGCAACATTTCTCCTGCACATTCTCTAATTTGCGAAACACTTCCGGGCGAAGATTCTATATGTGCAGTATGCAATGTTTGAATAGAATCAATAATGACAAGACTTGGCTCCAACTGTTCAATTTGCTTGAAAATATTTTGAGTAGAAGTTTCAGTAAGAATGTAACAATCGGGATTATTTATTCCAATTCTTTCAGCGCGCATTCTAATTTGCTGTTCGCTTTCCTCACCTGAAATATAAAGCACTTTGGTTTTTTTCATTGCTAATGCTAATTGAAGCATTAGTGTTGATTTTCCAATTCCTGGTTCTCCACCAAAGAGTGTTAAAGAGCCAGGAACAAGCCCTCCACCAAGTACACGGTTTAATTCTTTATCTGGGAGCAAAGAGCGGTGTTCGCTATCTAATGAAATTTCATTTATTGATAATGGCTTTGCTGCTCTTTGGCTTGTAGTGCTAATTCCAGGAGTTTTTGATTCTTCTGTTTTATTAATTATTTCTTCCACAAAAGTATTCCACTCATTACAGGATGGGCATTTGCCAACCCATTTTGGGGATTGCGCTCCACAGTTTTGACAGAAGAATGTTGTTTTAATTTTAGCCATTGAGGAAATAATTCTGCTTCTAAATTACTTTATAATTCTTGTATTCGCCTAATCGGTGACCAGTAATTTTTTCAACGATATTTTTCAATTTGTCTTTCGTTGAATATTTGTTGTAGGATATATCGTAGTCAAAATTCCAATTCATTTTTTGAATTCTTTCCTGCATTACCTTAGGATGAGAGCCAATAAATTTGGTTAATGCATTGATATTTGAATAATCAAATTCTTCTTTTTTAGCAATATTTTTTTTCATCCATTCATCATCATGCCACATCTTATGAAACGATTCTTGCTTTGCCTGCATTGCCTTTGGCTGCTTTACCCAACCGTAATGATTGATGTAAGCATTAATAGGTTTTACATTTAGTTTTTCATTGTCACCTTTTCTAAATCCCTGCGCATCGCGATACGAATAAATATTTTTATCGTTTTTAATCACTCTGATTTCATTTTTGTACCATTGACTCGATTCGCCTAAATAATCATAAGAGCCATAAAAATGATTGTAATTAAAAAGCAATCCATCAACCTCTTTTAGATCCTTCCATTTCTTCATTTCAGATAAAATTGTATCCAAATATTTTTCGTGAATTACTTCATCTGCCTGAACGTAAAAAGCCCAATCAGAATTTTTTGAAATTGCTCGAAATGCTTTGTCAGTTTCAATAGCCAGCACTTTACCTCCTTCGCGCAATGAATCATCCCAAGTGGTTTCTATGATTTTTATTTTAGGAGAATTAATAGATTTAATTAGCTCCAGAGTATTGTCTTCAGAATTTCCTACAGCAATTACAAATTCATCACAAATAGGAAGGATAGAATTAATCGATTCTACAACGGGATAATCAAATTTTATGGCATTTCTGACAAAAGAAAATCCGCTGACTTTCATTACGAATTTTTTATTTTCTTTTCTATTGAAGTTGTTGAGAAGCCCTCTAAGAAAGGAATTGCAATTACTTTTCCGCCATATGATTTTACAACATCAGAACCCACAATGTATTTTTTACTTTGAGGATTTGTTTCGTTTACATCATAATCAGCACCTTTTACAAGTACATCAGGGCGAATTGATTGTATTAATTCAAGGGGAGTATCTTCATTAAATAAAACAACTAAATCAACAAAATGAAGCGAAGCAATAATGGTTGCTCTTGATATTTCATCTTGTATAGGTCTTGAAACAGCTTTTCCCAAACGCTTTAAGGAATCATCGGTATTTACAGCAACAATTAAAATATTTCCGCAATCGGCTGCTTTGGCAAGGTAATCTACATGACCCTGATGAAGAATATCAAAACATCCATTAGTAAAAACGATGGAATTACTTTTCAATCGCAAGCGCGCAATTTCGCGAAGCAATTCTTCCTGCGATTTTATTTTATTTTTTATGATTTCAAGCTTGTTCATTTTTGTTAAGTATCGGAAGTAAAATTAAAGATAAAACGCCTAACAAAACAATCAGCACTAAACTGGATGACCACACAATCCATGAAAATGCAAAGGCAGTAGAGAATGAAATCAAATAAATTTTGGTGAGTGTATCGGTTACTAATAATTGATAAGCTCCTGTTCCTCCGGGAACAAAAATAATTCCTACGCTACCAAATATTAAAACTGCCAATGCTTCGCCAACTCCGAGCTGTGAAGTTTCTTCAAATGCAAAGAATGAAACATGCACAATGGCATAATACATTGTCCAGATAAATACAGAATGAAAAATAAATAACCCCGGATTTTTTAAATTGCGGATGGATTTAATCCCTTGCCAGAAGCCCATTGCAAAGCCAATCATTTTTTCGAAAATTGTGTTGGATGATTTTCTTTTGCGAAGAAAAATGAAAACAATAATAAATAATACAAGGACTACAGTTATCAATGCAAAACCTTTTCCGCCAAAGAGCGGCATTAGTTTTTGTTGCAGGGGAGTAATTATTTTTTCGCTTACATGCGTAGATATTTTTTCGAACTGTGTGTAAAGAGTAATGAAGAAAATTATCATTAAACAAATTACATCAAATACTCTTTCAGTAATAACTGTTCCAAAGGATTCAGTAAAAGGAATTTTTTCGTACTTGGTTAAAACTCCACAGCGCGAAACTTCGCCAAGGCGTGGAAGAGCAAAGTTGGCAAGGTATCCAATCATTACCGCAAAAAAAGTATTGCTTGTTTTTGGATTATAACCCAAGGGCTGAAGCAACATTCTCCAGCGCATGGCGCGACTTAAATGGCTAAGAAAACTAAGAAATATTGAAAATATAATCCATGAATATTTTGCTTTGCCAAATGCTTCGGCAACATTTGCTTTGTCTTCGGCAGTAAGGTCTTTTACTACCAGCCAAATCAATAAACAAGCGATGCCAATAAAAAATAAAAACTTCGTTATGGTTTTTGCTTGTTTTTGCAAAGTCTATTTTCTGATTTTGTTTGTAGCTGTATCAGGGAAAACAATAGCGGGCTTAAATGATTCAACCTCATCATTATTTAATCCGCAATACGCAACAATAATAACTTGGTCATCAACTTTAAATTGATTAGCCGCAGGACCATTTAAACAAATAATGCCCGAACCTCTTTCGCCTTTAATTACATAAGTAATAATGCGTGCATCATTCGAATAATTAAACACATGCACCTGTTCGTTCTCAGTCAATTTAGCAGCATCCATTAAATCTTCGTCAATGGTAACGCTGCCTATATAATCTAAGTTAGCTTCAGTAACTTTTGCTCGGTGTATTTTCGATTTTAAAAATTGTCGTATCATGTTAGTATTTTCCTTTTCTCAATTTCGGATGGCAAAGGTAAGGAAATTTGGTTTTGGGAAAAGGCAGCGACAAACTTTCAAATTATATCACCTGGCTTACCCATTTCAAAATCCATTGTTTGTGATTTATTTTTCCAAATATGGTCGTAATATTTTTGACCAAAGTAAATAGCCTTCGCTTGAAAGATGAATTCCATCCAGTGAATATTTTGGATTTAATTGTCCATTTAATACAAACATACTGTATGTATCAATGAATACTATGTTTTGTTTTTTACCGTATTTAAGCAACTCTTTGTTTATTAATTTTATGTTTGCGTTTATCTTTGAATTACAATACCTAGGGTTTTCAGTTCGGCTATTTTCAACGGGAAATAAACTCTGAATATAGATTTTTGCAGATTTACATTCCTTTTGAAGTTTATCAAGGAGTTTTTTGTAATTAGTGATAACACTATCTTTTGCAATTCCTCTTCCAAGGTCATTAATGCCAATTTCAACAAATATTTTTTTGGGATTGTTTTGTATTATAGGAGTAAGTCTATCTATAACATTTACAATTAAGTCTCCGCTAACTCCTTTGTTTTTTATATTAATATCTTGAAAATATTTTGCGAGGTCAAAATTTTGCGTTAGGCTATTGCCAAGAAATAAAATAGAGTTGCTGTCTTTCGGCAATATTTTAAACACTTCTTTACGGTTAAGATAATCTTTGATTTTAAAATTTTTATTATGATATGTCTTTTTAATCACCAGCGGAAGGGAAACATAATATTTCAAGTATTGTTCTTTAACTAAAAAGAATGAGACTAATAAATTTAGCCCTAATGAAATAGTTAAAATAGTTTTTAGGCGCATTCTTCGTTTTTATAATTCACTTCTAGTCGGCTGGTGAGGAATAAACCTTCTGCTCATAACAAATCAATAAGTATCATCACGATTAAAAACAAATCTACAAAATTTCTTAGTCAAGAGAATGTATTCCTTAGCAAAAGGAATGCTTTGCCAATAGCGTTATATAAGTGCGAGTGTCTTCATTAGCGACATGAAAGCTCCTTTAAGAAGAAGTATAGATGCTTTAAGGAGTAATGTAGCACCCTTAAGAAGTAATGTAGATGGGTTAAAGAGTACTTAGATTGAATTCCGAAAACCCAAAAGAGGAAGTGTTACGCTTCCTCTTTTTTTGTGGAGATATTTTTAATAACCTCTTCTTATTTCTTAATGAAGAAAGAAAACTTCTTTTTCAGATTAATAAAATGTATTTCGTAGTTGTAATACAATAGGTGTGCACAAATAGCAGATAATAGAATGGAGCAAGTATAAATAAGAATGTTTTCTAAATAGATGTTTTCAAAATGACAATATTGAAGCACTATATAATTAGTAAACTTATGTGTTAGGTAAACTCCATACGAAATAACTCCAATTTTATTCAGCACTTTATTTTCAATATTAATTTTTGATGCAGGGTTAGTACCCATATTAATAAGAATAATTACAAAAAGAAAAGCCAACACCTGATGGATAATAAGTGTCTTAAATAAAATACCTGCGCTGAGGTAAATAATCATTAATCCAAATGATAATACTTGCACCTGCCATGTATATACTACTTTAATTAATTTGGTAAAAAAGGGGTTGCCTGTTTTATAAAAATGAAATGCAAACGCTCCTAAAGAACCTATCAGCATACAATCAAAGCGTGCTAAGTATAAATATTCTTTCAGAGAATCGAGATGCATATAAATGGCAAAAAAGCGTAAAGCCAAAAGAAGAAAACACAAAACAAATATCACCTGAAAGATTTTTTTTAAATCCTTCAGCAAAAATAAAAGGGGAAACAGCAAATAAAATTGTTCCTCAATTCCTATCGACCATATTGGGTCTATTAAGCTTGGTAATCCATATCGGGTATATGCAACATTCGGAAGAAAGAATACAGCCAAAACCCATTTCGAAATGGGGGCGGAAAATTTATAGATAAATACTCCTGCAAGTAAAACAAGAAAATATAAAGGCCATATTTTTAAAACACGTCTCACATAGAAAAATTTAACATTCACCTTTTTATTAATGAATAGTTCGCTAATCAATAGGTAGGTAATTAAAAATCCGCTTAACACAAAAAAAAGCGTTACTGAAATAGTTCCGAGTGGAATTAAATCTATTGATTGAAATCTATTTAATCCATGCTCTGGTTTATGAAGTTCAATATGAGCTACCAATACAAGCATAGCCGCAATTGCCCTTATAGAATCAAAATTTTTGAAGTAAATATTCTTCGTCATATAACTTGTTTGCTAATTTACCTCAAATCAATAACATATTATCAATCAACCTTACGTTGCCTAATTTTAAAGCTACACAGGCAATAGCAGCATTTGTTTTTTCGGTAAGTGGCAATAATGTTTTTGTATCTGCAATTTCAAAATATTCCAAACCAAAAGCAGCAATTGCATTAAAATCTTTGGTAATAATTTCTTTCACTTCGGCATAAGAATGATTTCTGCTAAGGTCTTTTGCTTTGCAAAGTAATTCATAAATCTTAGGAGCAATATTTCTTTCTTCGGCTGTTAAGCGCACATTGCGGGAGCTCATTGCCAAGCCATCTTTTTCGCGTACAATTTCGCAGGCAATAATTTCAATGGGTAAATGCAAAGCATTTGTCATGTGCTTTATAATTGCCAGTTGCTGAAAATCTTTTTGTCCAAAATAAGCACGGTGTGGTTTTGCAATATCAAATAATCTATAAACTACCTGAGCCACTCCAGTAAAATGTCCAGGGCGGTGTTTGCCTTCCATTACTTTATCCAGCATTCCAAAATCAATTGCTTTCCATGGCTCATTTGCTGTTTCATTTTTCGGATATATTTCATCTGCCAAAGGCATAAACAAAATATCGCATCCTGCATTCTTTAATAACTCAATGTCTTTTTGAGGCGTTCGGGGATATTTTTCAAGGTCGGTTTTATCATTAAACTGGGTAGGATTTATAAAAATGCTGCAAATGGTAATATCATTTTCCTTAGCACATTTCTCTATAAGTGAGGCATGACCTTTGTGCAATGCACCCATAGTGGGTACAAAACCAATGCTACCATTCGATTTGTTCAGTTCTCGAACTCCTTTCTGCAACTCGTTTATCGAATGAAATACAACCATTTAAATGCTAAATTAAGCCAAAACTAAATTTTATAGTTGAATTAACGGATTTTTTTGTATAATTTTGTATTCTTTTTTAAAAAACAGGGCAAACCATCCCCCACCCAATAATAGTATGAAAAAACCTAAAGTACTTTTTGTTTCTTCAGAGATTACACCTTATTTAGATGAAACGGATATGTCAGTAATTGGTAGAAGACTACCACAAGGCATTCAGGAGAGAGGTAAAGAAATCAGAACATTCATGCCCCGTTTCGGTCTTATAAACGAACGCAGACATCAGTTACATGAAGTTATTCGCTTATCAGGAATGAACCTGATTATTGATGATACCGACCACCCACTTATTATTAAAGTAGCATCTATCCCAGCAGCTCGTATGCAGGTTTATTTTATTGATAATGATGATTATTTTGAACGCAAAGCAACTCTTACCGATAAAAAGGGAGAATATTTCCCTGATAACGATGAGCGTGCTATTTTCTTTTGCAGAGGAGTTATTGAAACAGTAAAGAAACTTGGATGGCAGCCAGATATTATTCATTGCCATGGTTGGATGACTGCTTTAATGCCTTTGTATATTAAACGTTCTTTCCGTGACGACCCTTTGTATGAAAATACAAGAATCGTTTATTCGGTTTACGATGATGAGTTTCCGGCTACACTAGATAAGAATTTTGCAAAAAAAATTATGTTTGATGGAGTAGAAAAATCAGATATGGATATTATTAAAACTCCAAATTTTGCGAGTCTTACTAAACTAGCTATTACACACTCGGATGCTATAATAAAAGGAAGTCCTTCCATAAATTCGGATGTAGAAAAATTATTAAAGAAAACAGATTTACCTGTTTTAGATTACCAATCAATGGGAGAATACATTGATGCGTATTCAGAGTTTTATGATGCAGTATTGGAGAATGAACCTGCGTTTGCAGATTAATGTGTTTGAAAGAAGAATGAAAATAAATAGTTCTAAAGGTTTGTCCCGCAAAGTCGGGACGAATTTTTTTCTAGTAATAGGTATAGCCCTTTTTCTAAGTTTTTCTTCTTGTAAAGAAGATAGCGTAGTGGGCTTAGGAGCACTACCTTCAGGTGATTTATTGAATATAGGTTTTGTAGATACTGCTAGTATTATTGCTTATAGTGTTGAGGAAGATTCTTTAAGAGCAAGCCAAACAATAACCAGCTTATTGGGGAGTTATAACGACCCTGTTTTTGGAGAGGCAAGAGCATCTATCTATACTCAATTTCGTTTTCCTGCCAATGTTAGCGTAAATCCCTTTGGAAATGATTTGGCTTTTGATTCGCTTGTTGTTACTCTTCCTTATACTGGTGTTTCTTACGGAGATATAACTCAACCCCAAACCATAGAGGTTTATAGAGTAACCGAAGACTTTTATAAAGACACGGCTTATTATTCTAATAAATTTTTTACGGTTTCAACTTTGCTGGCAACTCAAGTTTATACTCCTCAGCCCAATACAAAAGTAGTTATAGGAGGGGATACTTTGGTGCCCCATGTTAGGATTAAATTAGATCCAACTTTTGGTCAGCAATTGCTAACTGATGCATCTACTTCTATGACAAGCAACGATTTGCTTTTGGCTGGATACAAAGGATTATACATTAAAGCAGCTACGATAGGTCAAGCATCTGGAGAAGGCGCTATTTTGTATTTCAATTTGCTCAGTTCGCTTGCTCGCGTTACTCTTTATTATCGCGATTCGGTTTCTTTCGGGAGCGCTTCCGATACACTTTCGTATGGTTTTGAAATAAATAGTAGTTGCGCTCGTGTAAGTCAGATATCTCATGATTATGCTTTAGCTCCTTCAATATCAAATCAATTGGCAGATTCTACATTAGGACAAAATACAGTTTTTATTCAAGACCCTGCAGGATTAAAAACTAGAATTTTTTTCCCATTCATCAATAATTTTGTTGGTTCCGAAAAAATATCAATCAATAAAGCAGAACTTGTTCTTAAGCAAGAGCAAACAATATCTACTACAAATTATCCGGTTCATGCAAACCTTGCTTTAGGACAAATTGATTCTACAGGCGCTTTAAATTATTTACCAGATTACTTTCTTGGTCTAGGGTCTACATATTTTGGAGGAGAATACGATGCAACAAGTAAAGAATACAGATTTAACATAGCACTTTATCTTCAAGGTTTAATGGATGGTAAAAAACAATATGGACTTTATTTACTTGGAGGAGATGGGAATATTATTACCGCTAACCGCACTGCAATTGGTGGACCTAAGAATATTACCTACCCAATGAAATTACGTTTAACTTATACTAAAATAAATTAACTATGTGTGGAATTGTAGCATACATCGGGAGAAAAGAAGCATATCCAATATTAATAAAAGGACTTCATCGCCTTGAGTACAGAGGATATGATAGCGCAGGAGTTGCTATTTTAAATGGCGACTTAAATGTTTATAAATGTAAAGGAAAAGTTGCTGATTTAGAAAAATTTGCTGCTGGAAAACATATTTTAGGGAATGCGGGGATAGGCCATACTCGTTGGGCTACACACGGTGTTCCAAATGATGTAAATGCTCACCCACATTATTCGGGCTCAAAAAATCTTGTAATTATTCATAACGGCATTATTGAAAATTATGCTGCTCTTAAAAAAGAATTGATAAATCGCGGACATGAATTTTTAAGCGATACAGACACAGAGGTGCTTATTCATCTTATCGAAGATATTAAACAAAAGGATAATTTAAAATTAGGCGAAGCAGTTAGATTGGCATTAAATCAAGTAATTGGAGCTTATGCAATTGTTGTTATGTCGAAAGACCACCCGAATGAATTGGTAGTTGCAAAAAAAGGAAGCCCGTTAGTAATTGGTGTTGGCGATAATGAATTTTTTGTTGCATCCGATGCTACGCCTATTGTTGAATATACCAAGAATGTAGTTTATCTCGAAGATGAAGAAGTTGCATTTATTGAATTAGGAAAAGAACTGAAGATAAAAACGATTAAAAATCGTGATAAAACTCCTTATATACAAGAACTTGAAATGCAGTTGGAAGCCATTGAAAAAGGCGGATTCCCTCATTTTATGTTGAAAGAAATTTATGAGCAGCCCCGTTCGATAAAAGATAGTATGCGTGGGAGATTAAGCGTTACAAAGGGTGTTGTTAACTTGGGAGGTATAGCGGAGTACGAACAAAAATTGGTTAATGCTAAACGAATTATTTTCATCGCCTGCGGAACTTCTTGGCATGCAGGATTAGTTGGAGAATACTTATTTGAAGATTTAGCAAGAATTCCTGTAGAGGTTGAATACGCTTCGGAATTCAGATATAGAAATCCAGTTATATATGAAGATGATGTAATTATTGCTATTTCGCAATCAGGTGAAACTGCAGATACGCTTGCAGCAATCGAATTGGCAAAATCAAAAGGAGCAACCATAATTGGAGTTTGTAATGTGGTTGGTTCTTCCATTGCTCGCGCTACTCATGCGGGTTCATATACTCACGCAGGTCCAGAAATCGGAGTTGCTTCAACCAAAGCATTTACAGCACAGGTTACTGTTTTAACATTGATGGCATTAAGTATTGGATACAAAAAAGGAACTGTTTCTCAGTCTCGCTTTTTCCAATTGATAAATGAAATAAATGCAATTCCCGCAAAAATTGAAAAAGTTCTTTTGCAAAACGATAACATTAAAATACTCGCAGAAAAATTAAAAGATTCTACCAACTGTTTATACTTAGGTAGAGGCTACACTTTTCCAGTTGCATTAGAAGGAGCCCTAAAACTAAAAGAAATATCCTACATACATGCTGAAGGTTATCCTGCAGCTGAAATGAAGCACGGACCTATTGCATTGATTGATGAAGAAATGCCTGTTATTGTAATTGCAACAAAAGGTAATTCATACGAAAAAGTTGTAAGCAATATTCAGGAAGTAAAAGCAAGAAAAGGGAAAGTAATAGCTGTGGTTACAGAAGGCGATACTAATGTAAAAGAAATGGCTGATTATGTAATTGAAATTCCTGAAACAGATGAAATTTTAGTTCCTCTTGTTTCTGTTGTTCCATTGCAATTGCTATCGTATCATATCGCAGTTATGCGTGGATGTAATGTTGATCAACCAAGAAATCTTGCAAAGTCGGTTACTGTAGAGTAGTAATTTTTCTACTTTACCCACATAAAAACTTTATTGTTACTCTTGAATTTTTCTAAGTCTTTATCGAGTAGAATCATTGTAAAATCGATAAAAGGAAGAATTCCAAAACAACCTCCTACTGATCCAATATATACAATAGGAACATAAGGTTTTGTTCCTAAATAAATTCTATGTAAACCCAAAACCCCAAATGGGAGAGGAAATGCAAGTACAGCCGCTGTAGCTTTTTCACCTTTTTTTGTTTTGTTTCTTAGCTTGAAAAATAATTTGTTGGGAGATTTTTCAGAGAATGAAATGATTTCGATTTTTTCTGCGGATAAATAGAACTCATTTTCTTCAGCGAATGTAAATTCAATCGAACAGAAAAAGATAAATATTAATGAAATTATTTTATTCATTCTTTGAAACTATAAACGATTTTTTCTGCACAAATCTATGCCATTTTTGAATAGAAATATAACATCAAAAAACCTTATCTTTGCACCCTAAAATTTTATACAATGCCAACACAAACAATGACAGATACTTTCGGAATACAAGAAGTCCTTAAAGAATTAGGTATAAAGGAAATAAACTATGGTGCTTCCACAGGATTAAAACATATTTCCACCACAGGAAAAAAGATTGACAGCTTTTCTCCTGTTAATGGAGAGCTGATAGGAAGTGTAAATGCTGCGACTGCGGATGATTACAAAGTAGTAATGAAAACTGCCGAAACAGCTTTTGCTACTTGGCGATTAATGCCAGCTCCAAAGCGTGGAGAAATTGTTCGTCAGATGGGAGATGAGTTAAGAAAGAACAAAGAAAATTTAGGAAAGTTAGTCTCTTATGAGATGGGCAAGAGTCTTCAAGAAGGATTGGGAGAAGTTCAGGAGATGATTGACATTTGCGACTTTGCAGTTGGTTTGTCCCGACAACTTTACGGATTAACTATGCATAGTGAGCGACCAAGTCATCGTATGTACGAGCAATGGCATCCTTTTGGTGTGGTAGGAATCATCTCTGCCTTCAATTTTCCGGTTGCAGTTTGGAGCTGGAATGCTGCTTTAGCATGGGTTTGTGGTGATGTTTGTATTTGGAAGCCAAGTTCAAAAGTTCCTTTGTGTGCAATTGCTTGTCAAAATATTATTGCCGAAGTATTAAAGAAAAACAATGTGCCGGAAGGAGTAAGCTGTTTGGTGATTGGAAATGAATCTGGAGATTTAATTAATAACGACAAAAGAATTCCGCTTGTTTCTTTCACAGGAAGTACAAGAATTGGAAGACATGTTTCTAAAACTGTTGCCGAAAGATTTGGAAATACAATATTAGAATTAGGAGGTAACAACGCAATCATTGTTTCTGAACATGCTGATTTATCAATGGTTTTGGTTGGTGCTGTTTTTGGTGCAGTTGGAACTGCAGGACAAAGATGTACTTCTACTCGCAGATTAATTATTCACGAAAGTATTTACGATAAAACGATTTCTGTTTTGCAAAAAGCATATTCTCAATTAAAAATTGGTAATCCGCTTGATGCAAATAATCATGTGGG
>CAYPEC010000005.1:0-3526 GCA_964409625.1 uncultured Bacteroidia bacterium
ATTTGAACATCGCATCATCCCCTAAAATACCTTCGGAAAAAGTTGAAATAATTTTCTCGAGATTTTTTGCGACTTCCTCAAAGTGCTGATTTTTCAGCATAATCTGAGATTTTTTCCATAAAATATCATCTTCTAATTCGTGATTAGGAAATAGAATATTAATAGAATCTAAAAGTTCTAAAGCTCTATTCGTTTTATTTTGAAAAGCATATAAATCTGCTTGAGCGTACATGAGCAGAGGGGTTGTATTTGTATCAATTGTTGTGTTATCTGTAATCAGCAGAGATAAATCAAGAGCATCATTTGCAATCAATTTTGAGGTAGCTGCTTTCAACACATCTAGCTGTGCTTTTGCCCAAGCAAAATCTCCATTGTAATAACAAAGTTTTGCATTTCTAAATTTTGCTTCCTGCCCTATCGGCTCGTGCTTAAAAGATTTTTCAACTTGCGAATACATCAATGAAGCATCCCAAATATTTCCTTCCATCAATAAAATATCCGCCATATCCAGTTTACACTCCGCAACAGCAAGTTCATTGGCTTGTGGCAAAGCAATAGCTTCTTCCAGCATATTTTTTGCTTCTTGAGGTTTATTAAGATAAAATGCTTGAAGATGTGCGAGCTGTTTCATTAAACTAATGGTAGAATAATTTCTTCCCAAATCATCTAAAGTTAAAATAAACTTTTTTTCGAGTTGTGTCATTTCGGCAACTTGAAAATTATTTTTTGATACTATTTTTTGATACGCAACATCCAATAATTTTATTTGTGCATCGCGATAATAATAATTTTGCTTGCCAAGCTGAATAACATACTGGTAGGATTTTTCAGCAACATCATACTGCTCATTCGAAGTCGCAATTTGAGCCAAACTCATCATCCTTACTCCTTCTTCCTTTTTTCTTTTATCAAGTGCTTTTACTTGCACAAATGCTCCTTCAAAATCTTTTTCCTGCATTTGCATCCATATAAGTAATTCCGAAAAAATTGTTTTGTCTGGATTTTTCTGAACGCGTTTTAATAATTCCGTTTTAATAATCGCATTTCTAGTTTCGTCTGCTGAAGGACCATAATTAATTTGAAGTCCAGACTGTACTTGCTGAAAATAGCTTTCGCTTTTTTCAAGTACATCAAGGTATTCATTTGTCATAGCAAGAATATCTCCTTTTGCAAAATAAACCTGAGCGATTTCAATATTAAAAGAATACTCCTCTCCAAAATATTTTCTACCTTTTAAATATGTTTTAAGGGCATAATCCCAAAGCTGAATGTCAATAAAAGCATTTGCAAGTTGAAATACTTGAGTTCTATCTTGTGGCAGTTTATCAATAGCTTCTTCATATTGCTGAGTGCTTTTTTTCTCATCTCCGGAAGTCTTGTAAAGAGTACCCAAATCAACTAAATAATCATTTCGAGAAGGAAATTGCTTGAGCTGTTTTTTGATAAGCTTTTCCGCTTTTTTAAATTCTTTTAACTCGGTTAAGCATTTCAAATAATTGCTGTAAATTAAATCGCTTGGACGTTTGTCATATATTTTTTCGAAATACACTACTGCCTTATCGTATTCTTTTGAAACGAAATATTGTTGCGCCAATTGCTCATCAGATGATTGAACATTCTGAGAAAATGCTACTGGAGTAAGCAATGAAAATAATAGAAATAATATTTTGAAACGAAATAACATTACTTAATAATTCTATTTTTTTGAGTTCTTATTGAATCTGCCATTGCTTTTACAGCTGAATTAAGTTCTTCAAATTGCATACCTTTTTCAGGCAATGCTTTAATTAACTCACTTGAAACAGAAGCAATATTTTCTACTACTTGTTTCTCATTCAAAACAAATTTTTCGATTTTTTCATTGTCAACTAATCTTTCTTGCAAATCGTGTTTCAAATTTTCAATTTGTTTTCTTGAAGTTGGAATTTCTCTCAACAAAGAATAATATGCTTGATGCATATTATCAAATGGCTTTTGCAAACTGCTATATTTTGAAATAACAATTGCTTGCTCTTTTGATATTGTATCTTGAATATTTTGTTGGAAAAAGAAAACAGAGCTATCTACAGAAACCTTGTAGATATTAAGTTTTATAGAATCTACTAAAGCAATATTTTTTTGAGCTGTATCTAATTTTACAAGCAAAGAATCTAATTGCAAAATAGCACTTTCAGATTTTTTGTTTACACAAGATTGAATAGAAAAAGAAAAGATAATGAATACAAAAACATATTGCAAATTTTTTTTCATTCCTAATTAATCATTTCAAATCCGGTGTAAGGAACAAGCGCCTTAGGAACTCTAATTCCTTCTGGAGTTTGATTATTTTCAAGTATAGTTGCTACAATTCTTGGTAATGCCAATGCACTTCCGTTTAAAGTATGAGCAAGACGAGTCTTACCATTTTCATCTTTAAATCTTAATTTCAATCTATTACTTTGGAATGTCTCAAAGTTAGATACAGAGCTAACTTCAAGCCATTTTTTTTGCGCTGCTGAATACGTTTCAAAATCATAAGTAAGTGCAGAAGCAAAACTCATATCACCTCCACAAAGTTTTAAAATTCTAAATGGCAACTCTAATTCTCTTAAAAGACTTGCAACATATTCGCGCATTTCATCAAGAACTTCATATGATTTATCTGGATGTGCAATTTGAACAATTTCTACTTTATCAAACTGATGCAATCTATTTAACCCACGCACATCTTTTCCATAACTTCCAGCTTCTCTCCTAAAACAAGGTGTGTAACCACAATTTTTAATTGGCAGTTGTTCTTGTTTCAAAATTACATCACGATAAATATTTGTTATCGGAACTTCTGCAGTTGGAATTAAATACAAATTATCAATTCCTACATGATACATCTGCCCTTCTTTATCAGGCAATTGACCTGTCCCAAAACCTGATGCTTCATTCACCATAATAGGTGGCTGAATTTCTAAAAATCCAGCAGCGGTGGCACGATCAAGAAAAAAATTAATTAATGCTCTCTGCAATTTTGCGCCTTTCCCTTTGTAAACAGGAAAACCAGCACCTGTGAGCTTTACACCCAATTCAAAATCAATGATGTTATATTTAGAAGTCAATTCCCAATGCGGAACAGTATTTTCAGAGAGTTGTGGAATTTTCCCTTCTTCAAAAATAGTTTCACTGTCCTGAGGAGTTTTACCTTTTGGAACATTAACACTAGGAGTATTTGGCAACAAAACCAATACTTTTTGAAGTTGCTCTTCGGTTTCGCGAAGTTGTTCTTCTAATTTTCTTGAAGTCTCTTTAAGTGCTACACTTTTATTTTTTAGTTCATCCGCCTCTGCTTTTTTGCCTGATTTAAAAAATTCTCCTACTTGCTTAGCAATAATATTCGCCTCATTTAAAATGCTGTCAAGTTCATTTTGAAGCTTTCTTCTGTTGGCATCTATTTCTAAAATCTGCTCAACAAGTTGCTTAGCATCAAAATTTTTAACTGCTAATCGAGCAATTACTTCTTCTTTATTTTCTCGGATATAATTTAATTGTAACATAA
>CAYPEC010000005.1:3626-18260 GCA_964409625.1 uncultured Bacteroidia bacterium
AATCGAGCAATTACTTCTTCTTTATTTTCTCGGATATAATTTAATTGTAACATAATTATAGTCTTAATCCTTGTGGATTTTTTCGATTATCTTGTATGGTTATTATTTCTATTTCTTGATTTAAAATTCTGTAATAAAGCGATGTTTGTTTTGTGACAACGCATCTACGAACATTCTTTTTTATTGTAGACGGTGAAAAAAGTTCTGGATTATTGGCAATTTGCTCTACAACTTTAATAAGCTTTTTTCTAAAATTATCTCTTACTCTTATCGACCATTCTTCTTCAAGATAGAACATTATATCATCTAGATTTTTTTCTGCTCTCTCGGAGATTGTAACTTTTAAAGGCATTAATATTTAGCAATAACAGCGTTAAAATTTTTCTTCTTTCCCTTTTCTAAATCTTTTATTCCCTCTTCAATATCTGCTTTTTGTGAAGCACTTAGCTCATTCCAAAAATCAGAACTTTGTTTTGACTTTGAAACAAGATAATTATAGAGTTGTTTTAATTTTCGGTTATCGAGATTATCAATTTCTCGAAAAAGTTCAAGTTTTAATTGTGCTATTGTCATAGTAAAAATCTTTACACAAAGTTATAAAAATAAAAATCTCCCAAACCTAAGACAAACCGAAGGTTGGGAGATTAAGTAAGTTTTAAAAATCTCTTATGCTTCGGCAGGAACTACCGATACATACGATTTGTTATTGCGTTTTTTAGCAAATTTTACGATTCCGTTTGTTAAAGCAAACAAAGTATGGTCTTTACCCATCCCTACGTTTTCACCCGGATTATGAGTTGTTCCTCTTTGTCTAACGATAATATTTCCAGAGATTGCTATTTGCCCACCGAAAATCTTAATTCCAAGTCGTTTACTTTCCGACTCACGACCGTTCTTTACTTTACCTTCACCTTTTTTATGTGCCATGACCTATGGGTTTATGAGTTATAAATTATTTTTTCTTTGCTGGAGCTTTCTTTGCTGCTGGAGCTGCTTTTTTAGCAGCTGCCTTTTTTGCAGGGGCTTTCTTTTCAGCTTTTACTTCTACTACTTCTTCAGCCACTTTTTTAGGTGCTGCCTTTTTAGGTGCTGCTGATTCATCAATCTTAACAGCTTCTCCTTTGCCAAAGATACCTTGAACAAAAATTTCAGTAAGATATTGGCGATGACCATTTTTTACGGCATAACCTTTTCTTCTTTTCTTTTTGAAAACAATTACTTTGTCACCTTTAAGATGAGAAAGTACTTTGGCTGCTACACGAGCGCCATCAACCGAAGGAGTTCCAACTTGAATCTTTCCTGCATTGTCAATAAGCAATACGTTATCAAACTCAACATTAGTCCCTTCATTAGCTTCAAGGCGGTGTACATACACTCTTTTGTTCTTTTCTACTTTGAACTGTTGCCCGGCTATTTCTACAATTGCGTACATTTTTATAAGGGTTTTTAAATTATGTTTTCCTTAAAAATTCCTTTAAGGGGACGCGAAGATAGAAATATTTTTATTATCCGACAAAGATTTTTTCTGCCTTTTGGATTTTGGCAAAAAAATTACTTTCGAGCCACCAGATAGACTCCCACCAAAATCACTCCAACTCCCAGAAAATGAAACCATTGTATTGGCTCGCCATCTAACACTCCCCACATAATGGCTACAATAGGAATTAAATAGGTTACTGAAGAGGCAAAAACAGCATTTGTATTTCTAATTAACACATTGAAAATCATAACAGATAGAGCCGTTCCTACTATTCCTAAAATGGCAATATAACCTAAGCTTCCAAGTGCTTCTGGATTTGTTTTAAGTCTGGTTACAAAATCGGTTGAAAAAAGATAAATCCCGGCCAAAGGACCTATAAAAGTCATTGCCAAAACAGTTGCCGTGATTGAGTTTATTCTTCCCAAATGTTTTTTAATAATGTTAACGCTTATTGCATAAAAAACAGTGGCTAAAACCACATAAAGGGAAAACAAAATGTTATTTCCTTCCGGAGCTCCATCGCCATTATATAAAAGAATAATAGCACCTACAAATCCAATAATAACTCCTAAAATGCTGAGCCATGAAGTTTTTAATTGATAAAAGAGTATTCCCACAATAACCGTAAAAAGTGGAGTGAGTGAATTTAACATTCCTGTTAATGCACTACTAATACCTGTTTCGGCTTTAGTAAATAAAAAGGCAGGAATAAAATTTCCAAACATTCCCATTCCTAAAAATGCTTTCCAATGTTTTAAAAGCTCTTTCTTAAAGTGTATAAACAAAAGGGGGGATACAAAAAGGAACGCAATAAATATACGCAATGCAGCTACTTGCTCACTTGAAAAAGCGACAAGTCCTCTTTTCATTAAAATAAAGGAACTGCCCCAAGTTAAAGCAAGAGCAATTAATATGAATAAATTAATAAATTTAGATTCCTTAATCATAACAGGGCACAAAGCTAAATATTCATTTTGATTTTCGTTAGTTATTGTACATTCGCAAACGATAGATAAAAATGGAAATAGAGAAAAAGAAAAAATATTTTACTCCCGAACAAGCACTAAAAAAAGCAGAAAGTTATTGTGCTTATCAAGAACGAGCACAACAAGAAGTTCGAGATAAACTATATGAATGGGGTCTAAAATCTACGGATGTAGAAGAAGCAATAGCAAAATTAATTTCGAGCAATTTTATAAATGAAGAACGCTTTGCAAAAGCATACGCAGGCGGAAAATTCAGAATAAAAAAATGGGGAAAGGTTAAAATCCGAATTGAACTCAAGAAAAAAAACATCTCAGAATACTGCATCAAGAAAGGAATGGCAGAAATTGAGTTTCGAGATTATATAAAAACATTGAACTATATTTTAGAAAAGAAATCGAAAGAAATTCCAAACCGCAAATCACAAATTAAAAATTACAAGCTGGCTCAATATGCTATTTCAAGAGGGTATGAAAGCGATTTAGTTTGGGATATAATTAAAGAAATGACTACCGAAAAATAATTTACATTTACGAAAGAAAATAAATGAACGACTCTCCGAAAAAACTTTTTTTACTTGATGCATTTGCATTGATTTATCGCGCCTATTTTGCTTTTGCAAATAATCACCGTGTAAATTCAAAAGGGCTGAATACCTCTGCTGTATTGGGGTTTACCAATACTCTTTTAGAAGTTTTAAAAAAAGAAAACCCATCCCACATTGCTGTTGTATTCGATACTTCTGAGCCAACTGTAAGGCACATTGAGTTTGCAGAATACAAAGCTCAGCGCGAAGAAATGCCTGAAGACCTTTCTAAATCTATTCCTTACATAAAAAAAGTAATTGAAGGATTTAATATTCCTGTTTTATATTCTCACGGATTTGAAGCTGATGATGTTATTGGAACCCTTGCCAAAAAAGCTGAAGAGAAAGGATTTATTACTTATATGATGACTCCCGATAAAGATTTCGGGCAACTCGTTTCTGAAAATATTTTTATTTACAAACCTGCTCGATTAGGCAATGGTGCTGAAAAATTAGGCGTTGCGGAGATTTGTAAAAAATGGGAAATTCAAAATGTAAATCAGTTGATTGATATTTTAGGTTTGATGGGAGATAAGGTTGATAACATTCCTGGTATCCCCGGAGTAGGTGAAAAAACTGCCATTCAGCTCATCAAAGATTTTGGAAGTGTTGAAAATTTATTGGAAAATACTGATAAATTAAAAGGAAAACTAAAAGAAAAAGTTGAGCAGAATAAAGACAAAGCCATTCAATCAAAACGATTAGCAACAATTATTTGTGATGTTCCTATTGAGTTTGATGAAGTAAGCTTACGAATGGAAGAACCCAACAAAGAAGCATTAAAGGAGCTTTTCACAGAATTAGAATTTAGAAGATTAGCAGAACAAATTTTAGGAAGTTCTAATACTTTTTCCTCAGAAGTAAAAGAAGAAACGAACACTCCTGTTGCTACATCAAAAAAGAAAGATGCAAATCAAATAGACCTATTTGGTCATGTAGATGAAACTCAAACAGAATCAACCGAAGAGCAAGCTCCTCCTATTGTTTTCAAAACGATTTCAGATGTTGATCATCAATATTTTTTAATTAACACGAAAGAAAAAAGAGCAGAATTAATTCAAAAATTATCACAAGAAAAATCAATTTGTTTTGATACGGAAACAACCGGATTGGATGCACATAATGTTGAATTGGTGGGAATGTCTTTTTCACTTAAAAAGCATGCAGCGTATTATGTTCCAGTTCCTGAAAATTACAATGAGGCGCAACAAATTGTTGATGAATTCAAAGCAATTTTCGAAAACGAAAATATTCAGAAAGTTGGTCAAAACATTAAGTATGATTTATCTGTTTTGAAATGGTATGGTGTTGAATTAAAAGGAGAAATGTTTGACACCATGATTGCGCATTTCCTTATTCAGCCAGAGATGCGACACAACATGACTGTATTGTCTGAAACTTACTTGAACTATTCTCCGGTAAGTATCGAAACGCTAATTGGCAAAAAAGCCCGCCTGAATGACAAAGTCGGGCAGGGAAAAGGTCAAATGAGTATGCGCTCTGTTCCTTTAGAACAAATAAAAGAGTATGCTGCCGAAGATGCTGATGTAACGATTCAACTTAAAGAAAAATTTGAGCCAATGTTACTCGAAGCTCATACAAAAAAATTATTTGATGATGTTGAAATGCCTTTGGTTCCTGTGCTTGCAGCTATGGAAGCTGAAGGAATTGCTTTGGATAAAAATGCGTTGAAAGAATTATCTTCTGCACTCGAAATTGATATTCAAAAAGTAGAAAAAGAAATTCAAGATTTAGCAGGAACTCCATTCAATGTTTCATCACCCAAACAAGTTGGAGACATTTTATTTGAAATTTTGAAAATCGTTGAAAAACCTAAAAAAACTAAGACGGGACAATATGCAACAGGTGAAGATATTTTAGCCAAATTAGTTTCAAAACATGTTATCGTTGGAAAAATTTTGGACTATCGTGAATTAGTAAAACTTAAAAATACTTATGTAGATACGCTTCCAGACCTTGTGAATCCAAGAACAGGAAGAATCCATACTTCTTATAATCAAGTGGTAGCTGTTACGGGAAGACTAAGTTCTGATAATCCAAATCTTCAAAATATTCCGATTAGAACCGAAAGAGGAAGAGAAATTAGAAAAGCATTTATTGCCCGAAATGATAACTATACTTTGCTTTCAGCCGATTACTCTCAAATAGAATTGCGCATTATGGCTCAGCTGAGTAAAGACCAAGCTATGATAGAAGCATTCCATAGCGGGCAGGATATTCACGCTGCTACAGCTGCAAAAGTTTACAATGTTGCAATAGAAGGAGTTACTTCGGATATGCGAAGAAATGCAAAAATGGTAAACTTCGGAATCATATATGGAATAAGTGCTTTCGGACTTGCAGAACGGTTAAATATTTCGCGTACAGAAGCGAAAAACATCATTGATAGTTACTTTCAAAAATATCCGCAGATAAAAGATTATATGGACGCAAGCATTGAAAATGCTCGTACAAAAGGATATGTAGAAACAATTATGGGGCGAAGAAGATATTTGCGCGATATAAATTCGGGCAATGCCACAGTGAGAGGTTATGCCGAGCGAAATGCCATAAATGCTCCTATTCAGGGCAGTGCAGCCGATATGATTAAAATGGCAATGATTAATATTTACCGAGAGTTTTCAGAGAAAAAATACAAATCGAAAATGCTTTTACAAGTGCATGACGAATTAGTTTTTGATGTATGGAAAGATGAAGTAGATGAAATTAAAAAAGTAGTTGAACACCACATGAAAACAGCTATCCCAAGTTTAAACATCCCTATCGAAGTTGGAATAGGAACTGGAAAAAATTGGCTTGAAGCACATTAAATATTATTTTTTATACTATCTTTGGATAATAAAACCAACCAAAGATGAATACTCTATTTAGAAAATATTCCATAGCATTTGCACTCGCAGGAGTGGCTGTGTTGTTTTCTTGCAACAACAAGGAAGCAGAAGAATCAGAATCATCTTCAACTGTAGATACTAATGGAATGAGTGCCAAAACAAGCATGGCAAAAAATGTTTTTTACTCTATCCCATCTCCTATCGAAATTTCTTCTCTGCTCAAAAAAGCAGGAGCTACTTACGATAAAAAATATTTGAATTCAGCTAACAATGTTTCTCGCTATACCTCAACACCTTCAATGGCATTGAATCTTGGCGTATATGGTGCCGACCTTAGCTTTACAAGCATCTTCGACCAATCGCAAGAATCTATGAGTTACTTAAATGGGTGCAGCAAACTTTCGCAAGGGCTCGGAATTGCAAGTGCATTTAACGAAACTATTTTAAAACGCATTGAAAAAAATCTAAGCAATAAAGACTCTCTTCTTGATATTGTTGCAGATGCATATTGGACAAGTGATGCTACTCTAAAAGAAAATCAGCAAGAAAATGTTGCAAGCTTAATTATTGCTGGTGGCTGGATTGAAGGATTATACATTGCAACTCAAATAGCTTCTTCTACAAATAACAAAGCAATTATGCAGCGCATAGGAGAACAAAAACTTTCACTCAATAATTTAATTGGATTATTAGATGCATATAAAAATGATGATGCGGTTAAAACAACAAGTGAGCAATTAGTAGATTTAAAAACAGTATTTGACCCTATTGAAATGACTAATTCAAGAGCAGCGGCTACTACAGATGAAGCTACAGGAGTTACTACCATTAGCAATGAAAGCACAGTTGATTTATCTGTAGAACAGCTAAAAGCTATTTCTGAAAAAATTCAGGTTATTAGAAACAGTATCATCAAATAATAAAATGATGAAAAGTAAAATATTTTTTTCTAGTTTATTCCTTTCACTCTTATTGAGTATTTCTTCTTTTGCTCAATGCAAAAATTTTGTGAAGAAGCAATGTATGGGGATGCTTGCACCATACACGCATAATGGGCAGCTAAATGTTACCACACTTGCCGAAGGAGAAAATGCAAGTCTGCGTTTAACTTTTTATTCTGGGCAATCTTATCGTGTTGCAATATGTGCAGAAGCGATTTTAGGAAAGCTTAATTTCAGAATACTGGACGATGAAAACAACGAGTTGTATAACAACAAAGATTCTAAAAAAGATTACTTCGATTTCGATTCAAAATCTACTCAGGATTTAATTATAGAAGTAACCGTGCCCGAAGCAAAGCAAAAAGGCGTAGCGGTTAACAGAAGCTGCACCTCTATTATGATTGGGTTTAAGTAGAAATTTACTGCTTTATAATTTTGATTTTCTGAAGTCCCTTATCACTTACAAAATTTAGAAAATAAATCCCAGAGGGCTCATTTGAAATATCAATTGAAGTAATATTTGATGTTACCCTTTTTTCTTTTACAATTTGACCCAAATAATTTGTAATAGATAAATTGTAGGTATTTTTTTCATCAAAATCATTAATACTAATATTAAATGAACCCGAATTAGGATTAGGAATTATTGAAACAGCGCTATTGTTGTATTCGTTAGTTTTACCAATTGCAATTCCATCACCCGACTGATTAATATTATTACCACAAGGTGGCTTGATATAAGTCTTGGTAAGGGTATCTGTCACTCCTAAAGAATCTGTTATTGCAAGTTTTACTAAATAGCTTCCTGGTTGAGTATAAAAAAGTTTAGCTACTTTATCATTGGAAGTTATTCCATTACCATAATCCCACTGATAGTTTATATAAGAAGTAGTATCGCCATCTAAGCCATATATTTTTATAGTATCAGCATTACAATCTATTGTTTCTGTTGCATCATTGTAAACATATACTTCACTTACACCATCCGAAACTAAAAACTCTTTATCTGAAATTGCTTGAATATTATATGAATTTGTTTTATTGGGATTGTATATATCACAAGGTTCAATAACCATATTAAAATTTGCACCACTCTCTACTATAAATCCTGGCTCTAAAGATATTGAAGTAGCTGCTTTAAATGTTTCATTTGCACCAGTACGAACAACTACATCTCCATTTGGCTGAGAAGAACCAACATCATAACCAGCTCTTAAAATACCACTCGATTTATACGGAAGTTCGTCTATCGAAAAATTAAATTGATGATTTTCGATTAAAATTGGATTTGCACAAGATTCCGATAACTCGACATAATCAATATAAAACTCGCCTTGCTCACAATCTATAGCAATATTCGATAGTTTAGAAAAAAGATCACCAACATAAGGTATAGAATTTAAAATTGGTCCGTTCAATGGGAACCAATGCTGAAACCAAGCATCTGAAGGAGGATACATCACAAAAGAGAGTTTGGAATTTCCCCAATTAGCACTCCAATTCGTGCTATATTTAGTAAAATATATTCTTGTTCTTGCGGATAAATCTGGTTGTTGGCTACTTTTAGGAGAAACCCCTGCGTAAGTAATCCTAAATAAATAATTCTTATCTGAACCCATTTTATTAACCAATCCCGTTCTTATCGCATCCTGATGTCCTTTATCTGATGTTTTATCTAGATACACGAAACGGCTATAGCAATTTAATCCTGCCTTTTTAGAACCGCAACTACACTCCATCCAATCTGGATAAGAATATTGATTTGTACATTTATAAAAAGGAGCAAATCCGCTACAGGTTGCTCTTTTCCAGTCATATATATCGTTATCAATGAAGAGGGCTTGGTCGTATTGTTCAATTCCGTAATCACATTTGGGGCTATTTGGTCCATTTTCAAAACCGGGATTATATATTAAATTATCCTGTGCAAAAAGATGCAAAGCAGTAAAACAAAATATTATTATGATTTTATTTATTTTCATATTTCTTTTTGGGTGATAGATTGTAATTAAGTCCAACTGCAAAACCATAATTTTTAATTGCGGAACCATATAGGTCTCCATCCTCTAATGGAGAAGATGTAAAATTAAACAAGTAGCGAGCCTCAACAAAAAAATTAAAGAGTGTATTAATGTTCTTCTCCATTCCAACATTTATATTAACTCCAAAGTTCCATTTTCTATCATCCATATTTACTACAATTACACTATCTGAATCCAAAAACTCTTGCCCACTAGTATTTAATAAATAATCAGCATATCCACCAACGCTAAAATATAAAAGTTTCGTATCATACCTAAAACTTACAGGCAAACTTAAATTATGGTAATAATATACTAGACTAAAATAATTACTCTGCCCTCCAAGTGTTTGATAAAAATAATTTCTTGTCGCTTTATTATAAAAATAAAGACCGGTTTCTACACCAAATCTAGTATGCGCAATTTTTCTTATTATTTGCAACCCTCCCGAATAAACGGGGTAGCTATCATCAGAATATATATCGGGGCTGCTTCTTTCTGCAATAAATTTTGCTCCTATTTTATATTTGTAATTATTGTTTACAATGATAGTATCCTGCGCAAAACAATTTACGCTAAAAATGATATGGGTAAAAAGAAATATGTAATAAACTCTAGAAAGCATTATTTTTCTTTTTTTAGTTCGTCAATTTGCTTTTTTAATTCAATCACATATAAAGTCAATTCCTCAACTTTTTCAAGAAGTTTTATATTCATTTCTCCAAGATTAATTCCTCCATTCTCTTTCACTTCTTTTGCAGAAGGAATGTTTGGCAAATGTTTATTCTCTGCTATATATTTTTCTAACTTATACAATGGCATCAAATCATATTCTTTATTAAAAACATAATCAGGAAAACTACTCTTCAATGAAACATGAACTTCAGTAGAGTATATTTTCCCATTTCCATAAATTCTGAAAACATCCTTTTTAGAAGACGAACTACCATCATCATACATAACATTAAATGCAATGCTATTTTGATCATCTATATTAACAGTTGTTTGACCAGATCCTAAAACAGTAAATGTTTCCTTTCCAGTTCCATTAAAAACAGCATATGCTCTACTAGTACTGCTGGATGCTTGCGCTTTATATAAATATGAAGTTGCTCCATAGCTCGTAACACGCATACCATCCAGTTCACTAAAGACATCCAACGCATAAGGTTCAATAGTATTTGATTGCCCTCCTATTTTTGCTCTTTCACTTACGAAAACATCTCCTCTTACATCAAAAGTTCTTTCTGGACTAGCAGTTCCAATTCCCATTTTTCCATTTTGGTCAACCACCATTCTCGCTTGTCCAGTTGAGGGTTGATATAAAGTAAAAAGTCCATTATCGTTTGATGACAAATCCCATTTATACCCGTTAGTACTTTCCAAACAGAAATCAGCATTTCCATCAGACGCTTTTATATGAAGATTACAAGTAGGCGTACCAGTTCCCAAGCCTAAATAACCATTTCCTAAAACGACAAACTCTTCTTTATTTGTTTGATTGTTAAATACTGAAAATGCCTTATCAGTACCAGAAAAAATATTGGATATAAATTTTTGTCCCCCAATGATACCTTTCACATGAAGCGCATATGCTGGATTGTCCGTTCCTATACCAACACGAGCGGGACAGGGTGTTCCAGTATAAACTATACCATAGCCAACATTGGTTTTGCTCGACCATTTTGTATTCGAATATGTTGCCGTACTTGGGTCTCCACCACCAATAATAGCACATTCTGGGACAGGAGTGTAAATCTCATTTACCAAATCCTTTATCAACATCCCTCTAAGTTTTCCATCACCTTCAGCCATAATTATCTGTTGAACTCCATTTGCTATTTCAGGGAGAATAATATCTCCTCTTTCAGAGATTCTAATTCTGTCCACATTATTTGTTCTAAATACCAATGGCGTAAAATTTCTTGTTCCAAGAAAATCTGAATTAGCAGCTGTATTTCCTGATAAGTTCCAAAATACTGGAGGTACAGAGGTTGGCTGATTTTGTGCAATTGCATTATTAAACAAAAATGCAACGGAAAAAAGTAAAAATATTTTTTTCATAGGTTTAAATTTATAATGCAAACTTAAACCTTTTGATTTAATATTCCAAATTTATTTAGAGATAACTTTATGAAAATAAATTGTTTTAAGTAATTATCCCAGCGCCTGTTTCAAATCTTCAAGTAAGTCTTCGATATCTTCAATACCAACGCTTAATCTTAAAAGAGAATCTACAACTCCCGCTTTTTCTCTTTCTGCTTTTGGAATAGATGCGTGAGTCATTGTTGCTGGATGATTGAGTAAAGATTCTACTCCTCCTAAAGATTCTGCTAATGAAAATACTTTTACAGATGATGCAATTTTAAATGCTTCTTCTTGAGAGTTTCCTTTCAATGAAAATGAAATCATTCCGCCAAAATCACGCATTTGTTTTTTAGCGATGTCATGGTTAGGATGGTCAGTAAATCCAGGCCAATATATTTTATCAATCTTTGGATGAGTTTTTAAAAATTCAGCAATCTTTTTTCCGTTGGAGCAATGTCTTTCCATTCGTATATGAAGTGTTTTAATTCCTCTCAAAACAAGGAAAGAATCCATTGGCCCGGGAGTAGCACCACAAGAATTATGAATAAATGCAATACGCTCGTAAAGCTTGTCATCATTCATACACAAAGCCCCCATAATTACATCCGAATGTCCGCCAAGATACTTTGTAACCGAATGCATTACAATATCAGCACCAAGGTTCATTGGGTTTTGTAAATAAGGCGAAGCAAAGGTGTTATCAACAGCAAGAATCAAATTATTTTCTTTTGCAATCTTACTGCATGCAGCAATATCAATTATCTGCATAGTAGGATTGGTAGGCGTTTCAGCCCAAATCAATTTTGTATTTTTATTAATGTATTTCTTGATGTTGTTCGCATCAGTCAAATTAATAAAGTGAAATTTTATTCCAAACGGCTCAAATACTTTTGTAAACATTCTGTATGAACCACCATACAAATCATCTCCTGTAATCACTTCATCACCGGGCTTCAGAAGTTTAATCACAGCATCCGTAGCTCCCATTCCACTTGAAAAACACAAACCATATTTTGCATTTTCTAATTCAGCTAAACATTTTTCCAATGCCGAACGCGTAGGATTTTTTCCTCTTGCATACGCATACCCTTTGTGTTTACCTGGGGATTCTTGTACATAAGTTGAGGTTTGATAAATAGGAGTCATAATAGCTCCTGTTGTTGGGTCTGGCTCCTGACCAGCGTGTATGGCTTTTGTTCCGAATTTCATAGGGTGCGAATTTACAAATGAATATAGAAGCGAAATTACAAATTACCTTGTTATATGAATGAAAAATATATTTTTGCTACTGATTTATGCCGAACAATAATTTATACAACATTGCGCTAACCCAACTTAAAGGGATAGGCGATATTCTTTCAAAAAATTTAATTGCCTATTGCGGAAGCAGCGAAGCAGTCTTTCAGGAAAAGAAAAGCCATCTCGAAAAAATTCCCGGTATTGGAACAGTGAATGCCGTAACTATTATTGCTTCAAAAGATGATGCCCTGCAAAAAGCAGAAGAAGAAATAAAATTCATTGAAAAATATAAAATCGAAACACTCTTTTTTACAGATGAAAATTATCCTGCACGATTAAAACATTGTGTGGACTCACCTCCTCTACTCTATTTCAAAGGCAATGCAAATTTGAACAAGGAGAAAATTATCAGCATAGTTGGAACCCGAAATGCAACCGATTATGGAAAAGATTTATGCAAAAATTTAATTGAAGAACTTGCTTCCTTAAACATTACTGTTGTTAGCGGACTTGCCTACGGAATAGATATTACAGCACATAAAATATGTGTAGATAATAATATTCCTACCATTGGTGTTTTGGCTCACGGACTTGATAAAATCTATCCTTCGGTACATAAACCTACTGCCGAAAAAATGGTTGAGAACGGTGGAATACTCACTGATTTTATTTCGAAAACTAAACCCGATAAAGAAAATTTTCCGAAGCGAAATAGAATTGTGGCAGGCATAGCAGATGCAACTATTGTAATTGAATCTGCACTTGATGGAGGTTCATTGATTACAGCAAAAATTGCAAACTCTTATAACCGTGATGTATTTGCTTTCCCTGGAAATATTGGTAAAAAATATTCAGAAGGATGCAATGAACTCATTAAAAAAAATCAAGCTGCATTAATTACTTCTGCTAAGGATGTAATTGATATGATGCTTTGGGAACCTCAGCCAACAAAAAAGAAAAAGATTCAGAAAGAACTTTTTGTAACACTCAGCAAAGAGGAGAATAAAATAATAAGTGTGCTCAGAGAAAAAGAAAAGCTACACATTAATGATATTTGCTACAATTCCGAAATGCCCATGAGCAAAGCATCTGCACTCTTACTCAATCTTGAATTTTCAGGATTGATAAAATCACTACCAGGAAAAATGTATGAATTAGTTTAGAACTACTTTATATCTATCACGTACTCTTTTTGTGCTGTCATCATCCCTATAGGAGATGTAAAGGTTTCTAGCCCAAACTTTTTAAGCTCTTCTTCAAACATTGCTTGATGCTTTGCATCAATAGCAATTAGCAATCCTCCATTAGTTTGCGGGTCGCAAAGAGTATAAAGCGAATCGGCAGTAATACCGTTCACCTTTTTTTCATATCCGTTCCAGTTTCTGTAAGTATTATCAGGTATGCATCCTTTTGAAGTATATGTACTCAAGTTTTCAATCAGAGGCACCTGAGCATAATTTATTTCAGCCGATAAATTACTTCCTTCTGCTATTTCAATTAAATGTCCGAGCAATCCAAAACCTGTTACATCTGTCATTGCATTTACATAAGACAATTTACCTGCAACGCTTCCAAATTTATTTAACTGTATCATTTGTTTTACAGCAACTCCTTTGTGCATTTCCTCCAGCATCGCTCTCTTTTCGGCAGTTGCAAGAATTCCAACACCGAGCTTTTTAGTAATGTAAATTAAATCTCCTTGCTTGGCAGTATTGTTTCGTTTCAAATTTTTTGGAGTAACAATTCCATTCACCGATAAACCTAAAATAGGTTCAGTGCTGTCAATACTATGTCCTCCCGCCAAAGGAATATTTGCTTCAGCACAAATGCTTCGCAAACCTTCAATTGCCTTTTGCGCAAGCTCCACAGGCAACTTGTTTACAGGCCAACCCAAAATAGCAATTGCCATCAATGGAGTTCCTCCCATTGCATACACATCGCTAATTGCATTGGCTGCAGCTATTTTTCCAAAATCAAAAGCATCATCTACAATAGGTGTAAAAAAATCTGTGGTGCTTATTAAATAATTGTCTTTATCAAGTTCATATACCGCAGCATCATCTTTAGTAGAGTTGCCTACAATTAATTTTTCGGCAGGCATTTGTGTAGATGATTTTAATATTTGTTCCAACACCGCAGGTGCTATTTTACATCCACATCCAGCACCATGACTATGTTGCGTTAATCTAATTTCTTCCATTTTTTTCGTGCACTAATTTGTTATCGTCATTGCGAGGGCTATTAGCCCGAAGCAATCTCAACATAAACAGATTGCTTCGCTACGCTCGCAATGACGCAGTTTTATTTTGCCTCTACCAATTTTTCTGCAATCTCTCTAAAATCCATTTTTTCAAAACTCATTTTCTTCACCGTTTGTTTTTCTCTCAATGAAATTCCGTGCTCATACGCTTTGTCATAATACATCAAACTTATTTCGCATGCA
>CAYPEC010000005.1:18360-31544 GCA_964409625.1 uncultured Bacteroidia bacterium
TGAAATTCCGTGCTCATACGCTTTGTCATAATACATCAAACTTATTTCGCATGCAGTTTTCATATCGTTATTGTTGATGGCTTCAATGGCTTGTTTTGCCTGCATTCCACCCAATCGTTTTTTAATTCGCTCTGTCGCTGCTATCAATTCTTCCTTCGAAAACTTTCCGTAATCTTTCACCAAATGCTTTACTCTCTCTTCAAATGAAATATCCATATACAACACTTCACAAACTCGCATTTGCTCCCATATATCAGCAGGTATAAACTTATGCCCTACCAGTCTGCTTTCATCTTCCAGCCAAATTATTTTTTCAAGATTTATTTTATACAACTGCATTGCAATTATATTTTCGAATTGTTCCTGCGATGGCTGCTTTTCTTCTCCCAATGAACCAAAAGAAGAACCTTTGTGATGTGCAATTTTTTCTAAATCTATCACCTCTTCGCCAAGTGCTATCAATTCTTGCAATACGTACGTTTTTCCCGAACCTGTTTTTCCGCCAAGTATTAAATATTTTCTTTTTTGAGAAAATGTTTCAAGCGCAAATCTTCTGAAAAACTTATATCCGCCCTTGAGTGTATAAACTTCATATCTGCACAATGCCAAAAGCCAAGCAACACTCGAACTCCTCATTCCTCCTCGCCAGCAATGCACCAGAATTTTTTTTTCTTTCGTAATTTTATTTACTGCGCTTACAATTGTTTGCAGTTTCGGACCTACCAATTCAAGCCCTTTTAAAATTGCAATCTCTCTACCTTCTTGTTTATAAAGTGTTCCTACAATTTTTCTTTCCTCATCTGTAAATAGCGGAATATTAAATGCACCGGGAATATGCCCTTGCTCAAATTCAGCAGGTGTTCGAACATCAATAATAGGGATGCTTTGCGAAAGGATTAAGAATTCTTCTATTGGTTTTTGTACTGACAATTGTTCGGTTTTTTGTTCTTTTTCTTATCCTTTACTAATCATTACAAATTAAAGTAAAATTTCAATACTTTTGCTTGATTCATTAATAATCTAACAACTCAATACTAATATCTAAATCTATTATATGTACGGAAAATTTCAAAATCATCTTCAAACAGAATTAAAGAACATTGAAGAATCAGGTTTATTCAAACGCGAAAGAATTATTACCAGTGAGCAAGGAGCAGTAGTAAAAGTTAACGGGAAAGATGTAATTATTTTTTGTGCGAATAATTATTTAGGTCTTTCTTCTCACCCAAAAGTTGTTGAAGCAGCACATAAAACCTTAGACAACCATGGTTACGGAATGAGTAGCGTTCGCTTCATTTGCGGAACTCAGGATATTCATAAAGAATTAGAACAAAAACTTTCAAAATTTGTAGGACAAGAAGATACTATTTTATATGCTGCCTGCTTTGATGCCAATGGCGGAGTATTTGAGCCATTACTAGGCGAAGAAGATGCAATTATTTCGGATGAATTAAACCATGCTTCTATTATTGACGGAGTTCGTTTATGCAAAGCAGAACGCTATCGTTACAAAAATTGCAATATGGAAGATTTGGAAGAACAATTAAAAGCCGCACAAAAAAATCGTTACCGTTTAATTGTTACCGATGGAGTATTTTCTATGGATGGTTTTGTTGCCCCATTGGATAAAATTTGCGACTTAGCAGATAAATACAATGCAATGGTAATGGTAGATGAAAGTCACGCCAGTGGCTTCATTGGAAAAACAGGAAGAGGAACCATTGAATTAAAAAATGTAATGCACCGTGTAGATATAGTTACTGGTACCTTAGGAAAAGCATTGGGTGGTGCAATGGGTGGATTTACTTCAGGCAAAAAAGAAATTATCGAAATGCTTCGTCAGCGCTCCCGACCATATTTATTTAGCAATTCATTAGCACCTCACATTGTTGGTGCATCTATTGCTGTACTTGATATGCTAAGCGAAACAACAACATTGAGAGATAAATTAGAATCGAATGTAAAGTACTTCAAAGAAGGAATTAAAAAGGTTGGATTAGAAATTAAAGATGGAGATTCAGCTATTGTTCCTGTAATGTTATATGACGCAAAACTTGCACAGGAGTTTGCAGCAAAATTATTAGATGAAGGGATTTATGTTATCGGCTTCTTTTTCCCAGTTGTGCCCAAAGGACAAGCCAGAATTAGAGTTCAGCTATCAGCAGCACACGAAAAGGAGCATTTAGATAAAGCTCTTGCTGCCTTTGAAAAAGTTGGGAAACAATTAAATGTTATTAAAAAATAATCAGCTCTTGAAAATAAATCGCACTTCGTATTTTATATTAGGAATTTTTCTATTCTTACTTTTTGCAAGCATATCCTTTGCACAACCAAAGATAATTTCAATTATTCCTAAACCTCAATCAATAAAACAGGTTCAAGGAAATTTTGCTTTTTCAAAAACATCTACATTTTTCATTGAAGATGAATCATTAAAAGATGAATTTTCTTTTTTAGAATCTTACTTAAAAACAAATTTTGAAATAACAATTGAATTAGCAAAAGAGAAATCAACCGCTAATATTATTCTTTCAAAAATTAATAATGACAAGCATTTAGAAGGTTTTTATACTTTAACTATTTCTCCTTCTCAAATTCAAATATCAGGAGATGAAGCTGGAAATTTTTATGCTATTCAAAATATTATTCAACTACTTCCAACTAAAAAAGATGCACTTGTAAAAATTCCATGTGTAGTAATTGAAGACTATCCTCGCTATAATTGGAGAGGTATGCACCTTGATGTTTGCCGACACTTTTTCACAAAAGAAGAAGTAAAAAAATACATCGACTATCTCGCCATGTATAAGCTAAATACTTTTCATTGGCACTTAACTGAGGACCAGGGTTGGAGAATTGAAATCAAAAAATATCCTTTGCTTACTCAAGTTGGCTCTATCAGAAAAGAAACGCTGATTGGCAAGCCAAGACAAGATGCTCAATATGATGGAAAATTTTATGGTGGATTTTATACACAAGAAGATATTAAAGAGGTTGTGGCTTATGCTCAGCAAAGGCATATTACTATTGTTCCTGAAATTGAAATGCCGGGACATTCTCTCGCTGCGCTCTCTGCTTATCATCAATTTTCTTGCAATCAAAAACCCTTGTCTCCTGCTGTTACTTGGGGTGTTTTTGATGATGTTTATTGTGCAGGGAACGATTCTACTTTTCAGTTCTTAGAAAATATTTTAGATGAAGTGTGCGAATTATTTCCAAGTAAAATTATTCACATTGGCGGAGATGAGTGCCCTAAAGAAAGATGGAAAACTTGCTCAAAGTGCCAGAAGCGAATAAAAGAAAATGGGTTGAAAGACGAACATGAATTGCAGAGCTATTTCATCTCACGCATCGAAAAATATTTGAATTCAAAAGGCAGACAGATAATTGGATGGGATGAAATTTTAGAAGGAGGCTTAGCTCCAAATGCTTCTGTAATGAGTTGGAGAGGAACAGATGGAGGAATTGCGGCTGCAAAGCAAAAACACAATGTAGTGATGTCCCCAGGCAAACCCTGTTATTTTGATCACTATCAAACGAAAAATAAATTAAAAGAACCGTTAGCTATTGGTGGCTATAATCCTCTTGATTCTGTTTACGCTTACAATCCTACTCCAAAAATTTTAAGTGCTGATGAACAACAATATATTTTGGGAGCACAAGCAAATGTGTGGACAGAATATATTCCAACTTTCAAAAATGTAGAGTATATGTCAATGCCAAGAATGGCAGCTATTTCAGAAGTATTATGGACTTTACCCGAAAATAAAAATTACAACAATTTCGTTCAACGATTAAAAATACACTCGAAGCTTTTAGATAAGATGAATGTAAATTACGCCAAACATTTCTTGAATAATAAATAATATGAATCAACGCAGAAATTTTCTAAAGCTATCTGCTCTCACAGCAGCAGCATTAGCTTTTAACAAGTCAGAAGCAAGAAATATTTTTAAAGGAAAATCAAGCAAAGGCAAAAAACCTATTATTGTTTCTACCTGGAATTTTGGTTTGATTTCAAATAAAGCGGCTTGGGAAATTCTGAAAAAGGGTGGAAGAGCATTGGATGCAGTCGAAGAAGGAGCAAAAGTGGCAGAAGCCGATTATTCAAATTTATCGGTTGGTTTGGGTGCTTTACCTGACCGAGATGGGCATGTTACACTTGACTCATGTATCATGGATGAAAAAGGAGGTTGTGGTTCTGTTTGTGCATTAGAACATATCAAACATCCTGTTTCAGTTGCAAGAATGGTGATGGAGAAAACTCCACATATAATTCTTGTGGGAGAGGGTGCTCAAAAATTTGCTTTAGACAATGGATTTACAAAAGAACCATTCGACCGCTCTGAGCAAGCTGATAAAGCTTGGAAAGAATGGCTAAAAAAATCTGAATACAAACCAGAAGTAAATCGCGAAAATCATGACACCATTGGATTAATTTCGATGGATATAAACGGAAATTTATCTGGAGCTTGCACTACAAGCGGCATGGCATACAAGATGAGAGGGCGAGTTGGAGATAGCCCTATTATTGGCGCAGGACTTTTTGTTGATAATGAAATTGGTGCTGCAACTGCAACAGGACATGGCGAAGAGGTAATTCGCATTGCGGGAAGTCATTTGGTAGTTGAGTTAATGCGACAAGGTTATAGCCCTGAAAAAGCTTGTAAAAAAGCGGTTGAGCGAGTATATGAAAAAAATAAAAATCGCTGGAAAGATATTCAGATTGGATTTATTGCAATAAATAAAGACGGGGAATTCGGGGCATTCTCACTTCAAGCAGGTTTCGATTATGCTGTTTGTACTGGCGATAATGAAAATACATTATTTCATTCCAAATTTTTAATGGGCGCATGATTTTAGAAATATGCTGCTATAATTTAGAATCAGCAATTAATGCTCAAAATGGAGGTGCTGATAGAATTGAGCTGTGTGAAGATCCAATTGTTGGCGGAATCACTCCTTCAATAGAACTTTTCAAGGAAGTCAAGAAAAATATTTCTATTCCTGTTTTTGTAATGATTCGTCCGAAAGGTGGAAATTTCATTTACTCTGAAAACGAATTTTTACAAATAAAAAATAAGATCATTCAATTTAAAAATTTAGAAGCAAATGGTTTTGTTTTTGGCATACTGAATAAAAATAATGAGGTTGATATAAAACGAAATTCCGAATTAGTTAAACTTGCTTCTCCCATTCCCTGTACATTTCACAAGGCATTTGATGAAACAAAAAACCCATTTATAGCTTTAGAAAATATTATTTTTTGTGGTTTTAGCAGAATACTTACTTCAGGACAAAAAGCAAAAACTATAGAAGGGGTTAGTTTAATTTCGGAACTAATTTCAAAAGCAGAAAATAAAATTTGCATTATGCCCGGAGGAGGAATTCGCTCTTCAAATATTACTAAAATAAGAAACAAAACAAATTCAAAAGAGCTTCATTCTTCAGGAATAATAGATAATTCAAGGACAAGTGATTTGGAAGAAATAAAGTTTATGAAAAGAAATATCCAGAATTGAAAAAAATAATTTTTATAGCATTTACTCTTCTTTTTGGTGAATTATTTTCTCAACCCAATAAAGAAATTTCCCTTCACCAAAATTGGAGTTTCAGAAATAAAGGAGATTCAAAATGGCTTCCGGCCAGTGTTCCAGGAACTGTTCATACTGACTTAATAGCAAATAATATTATCCCTGACCCATTTGTAAGTGATAATGAAAAGAAAGTTGCATGGGTTGAAAATGAAGATTGGCTGTATCAAAAGACATTTCAAATTTCTAAAAAAGATTTAGCAAATAATCATATCGAATTGGTTTGTGAAGGATTAGATACTTATGCTAAAGTATATGTGAATGGTAGCTTGGTTATCACTGCTGATAATATGTTTAGAAATTGGAATACAGAAATTAAAAAACTCTTGAAAGAAGGAAATAATAAAATTTTTATTGAATTTAGTTCTGCTGTAAAAAAAGGAAAAGAGTTAGCAAAAGAACTTAGCTATACTCTTCCTGGAGATGAAAAAGTATTTACCCGAAAAGCTCAATATCAATACGGATGGGATTGGGGACCAAGATTAGTAACCTGTGGGATTTGGAAAAATATTAAACTTAATTTTTGGAGTGATGTAAAAATCAGGAATGTGTATTACAACCAAAAAATATTAAACGATAGTATTGCAGAAATTGAATTCACAACAGAAATTGAAAGTGCAAATAATTCAACTATTAATTTATCTGTAGCAGAAAATTCTAACATTAAGAAAGAAAATATTGTTTTACATAAAGGAAAAAACAACATTAAATCAATTTATACTATTAAAAACCCAAAACGCTGGTGGTGCAACGGATTAGGCAATCCAAATTTATATTTATTCCATTTAAAAATAGAAAGCATTCTTTATTCGTCCTCAAGCGTAGAATATCATATAGACGGATTATTAAATAGCGGCCCCATTGATAAAAAAGAATTACAAATTGGCTTGCGAACAATTGAATTACTCCAAGAAAAAGACAGTATTGGAAAATCATTCTACTTCAAATTAAATGGAATTCCTGTATTTATGAAAGGCGCCAATTTTATTCCTCCTGATAATTTTTTATCGCGTGTTACAAAAGAAAAATATCAGGAGATTATTCAATCGGCAATTGATGCAAATATGAATATGCTTCGCGTTTGGGGCGGTGGCACTTATGCTGATGATGAATTTTATAATGAATGTGATAAAAAAGGAATTTTAGTTTGGCAGGATTTTATGTTTGCTTGTGCTATGTATCCGGGAAATAATTCATTTTTAGAAAATATAAAACAAGAAATTAGCGAACAAACTCAACGATTAAGAAATCATCCAAGTATTGCTCTGTGGTGCGGAAATAATGAAATTGATGAAGGGTGGGTAAATTGGGGGTGGCAAAAGCAACACAATTATTCAGAAGCTGATTCATCAAATATTTGGAATGATTATACCAATCTATTTCAAAAACAAATTCCAACAATTTTAGATTCATTAGGCATTGATAGAAATTTATATTGGCAATCTTCTCCAAGTATTGGTTGGGGACATAAAGAAAGTTTACGGCAAGGGGATTCGCACTATTGGGGCGTTTGGTGGGGGATGGAACCTTTTGAAAACTACACAATAAAAGTTGGAAGATTTATGAGTGAATACGGATTTCAAGGAATGCCGAGTAAAAATGTTCTGAAAAATATTTTTGAAAACGATGCTTGGACTTTGAATTCTGAAAAATTAAAAGTTCATCAAAAACATCCAAAAGGATTTGAAACTATTGAGGAATATATGCAACGAGATTATCGTAAACCGAAAGATTTTACAAATTATGTATATGTTTCCAAATTGCTTCAGGCAGAAGGAATGAAAACAGCAATTGAAGCGCATAGAAGAGCAAAGTCTCCCGATGGTTCAGGATGTATGGGAACTTTATATTGGCAGTTAAACGATTGCTGGAATTCTGTTTCTTGGAGCAGTATTGATTATTCAGGAACTTGGAAAGCGTTGCATTATCAGGCGAAAAAGAGCTATGAGCAAATTCTGATTTCTGCAAATGAAGAAAATGAAAAGCTAAATATTTATATTATCAATGATGAACTAAAAACAATTAACGCAAAACTTTCTTTAAAACTATTAAACTTTAAAGGAGAAGTGTTATGGAGTAATTCATCTGATATTTCTATCGAATCAAACTCAAGCAAAATATATTTTTCAATTGATAAAAAAGAATTTGAAAAAATTTCAAAAAATGAAATTTTAATGTCAATGGAAGTTGTTATTCCGAAAGCACTTCTTTTATCAAGCAATATCTATTACTTCTCAAAACCAAAAGATTTAAAACTTTCAAAACCGAATATCAAATGCACGATTATTGATAAAAACAAATTTGAAATCGAAACCGATATTTTGGCAAAAGATGTGTACATTAGTATTGGCGGGAAAGATGTGAATTTGAGTGATAATTATTTTGATTTACTTCCAAATTCAAAGAAAATGATTAGCACAAACACCGGGAATAAGAAGGATTTGCGGAATTCAAAAATTGAAATTAAAACTTTAGCTGATAGTTATAATGAAAAATAAAATATTTTCTTGTCTCTTGCTTCTTGCTTCTTGTTTCTTATTTTCACAAGAAAATAATTTCTCTAAATATGTAAATCCATTTATTGGAACTGGAGGACATGGGCACACATTTCCAGGAGCTACAACTCCTTTTGGAATGGTGCAACTTTCTCCCGACACTCGAATTGATGGAAGCTGGGATGGCTGCGGAGGTTATCACTACAGCGATTCTGTGATTTATGGTTTTTCACACACACATTTAAGCGGCACAGGTTGTAGCGATTATGGCGATATTATGTTGATGCCTACAACACAAAATTCAACAGATAATAAAATTTATTCTTCTCGCTTTTTACATAACAATGAAAAAGCTTCAGCAGGATTTTATGCAGTTCATTTAGATGATGATAATATTGATGTTGAACTAACTTCAACAACCCGAGTTGGAATGCATAAATACAATTTTCATAACTCAAAAAATGGGAATGTTGTATTGGATTTAACCCATCGCGATAAATTGTTAGAAGGAGAAATCAAACAGATAGATGATAGAACTATTCAGGGTTTCAGAAGGTCAGAAGCATGGGCTGCTAATCAATTAGTTTACTATTACATCACTTTTTCAAAACCAATTTCAAAAGCAGATATTCAGAAAAATGAAAAAGCCATTTTTTCATTTGAATTAAATCCGAATGAAAATTTATTTGTAAAAGTTTCGATTTCTTCTGTTGACTGTGAAGGTGCGAAAAGAAATATGCAAACTGAATTAACAAACTGGGATTTTGAAAAAACAAAGAAAGATGCAGAAACCTTATGGAATAAAGAGTTGAGCAAAATTGAAGTAAAAACAGATGATACAGAAAAATTAAAAATATTCTACACAGCTTTGTATCATACCATGATTCAACCAAATATTTATAATGATGTGGATGGCAAATACAGAGGGCGAGACAAGCAGGTGCATATTGCAGAAGGATTTAATTACTATTCTGTTTTTTCTTTGTGGGATACCTTCCGTGCCGCCCATCCGCTTTATACTATCATTGACCAAAAACGAACTTTAGATTTTATCAAAACATTTTTAGCTCAATATGAGCAAGGCGGAAGATTGCCTGTGTGGGAATTATCCTGCAACGAAACTGATTGTATGATTGGTTATCATTCTGTTTCTGTAATTGCTGATGCGGCAGTAAAAGGCATAAATCAATTTGATATGAATTTGGCTTTTGAAGCCATGAAAAAAAGTGCAACATGGAATCATTTAGGTTTACCTGCTTATGCAGAACAAGGTTTTTTATCAATGGATGATGAACACGAAAGTGTTTCAAAAACTTTGGAATATGCTTATGATGATTGGTGTATTGCACAAATGGCAAAGCTTTTAAATAAAGATGATGATTATAATACTTATATGAAGCGTTCACAGAGCTGGAAAAATTTATTTGATTCAGAAACTGGTTTTATGCGTCCAAGAAAAAATGGAGGATGGTTAACTCCTTTTGAACCAAGAGAAGTGAACAATAATTTTACTGAAGGAAATTCTTGGCAATATTCATTTTTTGTTCCGCAAGATATTTATGGATTGATTGAGAAAATGGGTGGTGCAGAAACATTTGAGAAGAAATTAGATGAACTTTTCACTACTAATTCTCAAACCACAGGTCGTGAACAAGCTGATATTACAGGACTTATAGGACAATATGCTCACGGAAATGAGCCGAGTCATCACATGGCGTATTTGTATAACTATATTGGCAAACCATGGAAAACACAAGAAAGAGTTCATCAAATTTTAACTGATTTTTATAAAAATTCTCCTGATGGATTAATTGGAAATGAAGATTGCGGACAAATGAGTGCTTGGTATGTTTTAAGTTCAATAGGAGTGTATCAAGTTTGTCCAGGGGCAACAGATTACAATATTGGAAATCCTCTTTTTAATTCTGTAAAAGTTCATCTTGAAAATGGAAATATATTTTCAATAGAAACTGAAAGGTCCATGGATAAAAACATTTATATAAAATCTGTTTTTTTAAATGGAAATGATTGGGTGAAAAATTCAGTTATTTATGAAGATATTATAAGCGGAGCTTCAATAAAATTTTCAATGGATAATAAACCAAATACAAGTATTCCATTCAATACTAAAAATATTAAACCTGTCGAAAATATTGTAGAATCGCCTATTATACAAGCCAACTCAAAAGTATTCAGAGAAAATATGAATATTGAATTGAAAGGTATGAATAAAAATTACAAGATGTATTATACAACTGATGGTTCAGCTCCAAGTAATAAATCTAAATTATATTCTACTGCATTTAACATCAATCAAACAACAACTATTAATGCAATTGCTGTAAATGTAAAAGGAGAACAAAGCTCGATTACCTCAGGAACATTTTATAAACTCCCTCATCCAAATTGGAAAATTAAAATCAACTCAACATATAATCCACAATATACTGCTGGAGGTAATGAAGGAATTATTGACGGAATAAGAGGTACAGAAAACTGGCGCAAAGGAGAATGGCAGGGCTATCAGGCACAAGATTTTGAAGCCATTATTGATATGCAGAAAGAAACAGAATTTGGGAAAATAGGAGCAGAATTTTTGCAAGACACTCGCGCTTGGATTGTAATGCCTACAAAAGTAGAATTTGAAATTTCGAACGATGGAAAAACATTTACTAAAGTATTAAGCATCGAAAATAATATTACTGATAAAGACTATACTGTTCAAATGAAAAACTTTGAAGGAGAAATTAAAAAACAAAAAGCAAGATATATTAAAGTAAAAGCATACAACTATGGCAAACTACCTGAATGGCATCAAGGCGCAGGCGGTGATGCCTTTATTTTTGTGGATGAAATTTGGGTGGAGTAATTACATCTTCAACAACCAAGCTTGGTTATTTACAGAAGATTTAATTTTTTGAAGCTCTTCGATGGCTTGGTTTTTAGAATTAAAATCACCACAACTAACTATATACAATCCATTTTTATTTTGACCAATAATTGCAGCACGAATATTCTGTGAGCGCAATTGCTCAATCAAATTATTTGCATTATCAAGTATTTGAAAACATCCGGCAACAATGTGGTAAGCTCGGTTAGTAGTATTTGTAGAAGGTGCTACAACATTAGTCTTATCGGGCTGAGCAGCTATACCATCATTCATTTTTACAACTATGGTAGTTCCATCTGAAGTCAAATTTAATTTTGCAAAGGCAGAAGTATCAGCAACATCAAAAGTTTGTTTTTCATCTGAAAAATCGAACGAGAAAATTTTTGCTTGTTGTGGTTTATATAAACTCTCCTCTTTAGATGAGAAAGGATTTAAGTTTGAATAATTAATGTTTTTAAGAGTTTCGGTATTCATACTAATCCACCAAGCAGAAAGAAGTAAAGGCAATGCAATGGCAAGTGCCACATACTTTTTAACATTAATTTTTCTTTTCTCCTGAGGTATTGGAGAGCGGTCAACAAATTGTTTTTCAAATTTTTGTTGAGGTGTATCTCTCCTAACAGGTGAAACCGTAAACGTATTTAAGCCAAAAGAATCAATAAGATGATTGTATGATTCATCGGGCTCAAAACCTATATTTTGCTCAACATCCACAAACAAAGTCCCAATTTTATCAAGCGTAATTTTTTTCTGAGCCAGCAACTTATTGTTCCATGCAATTACTTCATTGGCAATAATTTCGTTTGCTTTGCTATAATCAACTCGATGGTTCATTGCAATATTATTTGCAAGCAAACCATCATTACTTTTTAAATTTCTGTTAAAGCTTATTTGTTTATAAGGCGGGGAAAATGAATGTTGCGTAGGATGAATTTTTGCTCCAGCATAATTCCCCACAAATCCACCAAAATTTGGAACAATCACACAATCGTGTTCGTGTAATAAATCACTGATGTTTTTTTCTATTCCCATTATTTGTGCAAATGTACGAAAGCTTATAGTTTTTTCAAATCTTCAGGCGTATCAATTGCAACCGACTCATATTCAGTCTCCAATGCGTGAATTGTATAGCCATTCTCCAACCAACGAAGTTGTTCGAGCGATTCGGCTAATTCCAACTTTGACTGAGGCAATAGCGTTATTTCTTTCAAAATATTTGTTCTATAAGCGTATATCCCAATGTGTTTGAAAAAATTATTTTTATCAACCCATTCTTCAAAAGAAATATTTCTCAAATAAGGAATAACAGCTCTACTAAAATAAAGCGCTTTATTGTTTGACCCAATGACTGCCTTTACAACATTAGGATTAATAAGCTCTTCATTCAATTTTATTTTCTTAACAAGCGTCCCAATTTTAATATTTTCAGAAGAAAATAGACTGCAAATTTTTTCTATTTGTTGGGGATGAATAAATGGTTCATCGCCTTGAATATTCACAACTACATCATATTTTTCAGATATTTTTTGTACTACCTCATTGCATCTATCTGTCCCACTCTGATGATTTGAGGAAGTCATCATTGCCTTACCACCAAATGATTCTACAGCATTTTTAATTCTTTCATCATCAGTAGCAACTACCACATCGCTAATAATCGAAACTTTTTTTACCTGCTCGTAAACCCTTTGAATCATTGGCTTACCATCAATATCGATTAATGGTTTTCCGGGGAAACGAGTAGAAGCAAAACGCGCAGGTATAATTCCTAATATCTTCACAAATCGATTGGTATAAATTTTGGAACACTAATGTAGTAAAAAGAATTTGAGGTGATTAATTTGATTATTAAATACATCATTTTTTTCCCGTTTTCTCGAAAACAAGAACTACTTTTGCTACCTTTAACTTTTAAGTGAAATTTCTAAAAAATATCATAATTACCCTTTTAGTTTCTGGCTTATTTATTAGCTGGGCTAAGCCAATTGAGGCTTCTCCAACTGGGAAAAAAATCATCCTTGATGTATTAGAATCAATTGATAACATTAAAACTTTAAAATACAATCTAAAGCTTGCTGAGCGCATAAAAGGTAAAATGTTCAGTACTCAATCGGTAGTAAAGCTTCAAAAAAAACCAAGAAAAATATACTTATACTTAAAAGGACCAGAACTGCTTTGGGTTGAAGGAGAAAATGGCACTAAAGC
>CAYPEC010000006.1:0-25973 GCA_964409625.1 uncultured Bacteroidia bacterium
ATTCAATAGAAAGAGAATATAGAAATGTATGCCGAAAATTACAAAATGAGTTTGAGACTGGCTATATCGATTATTAAGTAGAACTTTTCGTATATGAGTAGTTGGGGATTGCGAAGAGCGAACCTATCAAAATACACAGACCTTAATACGGGGCGGAATAATCGACTAACAGACTAAACCCCAATTACTTATATACGGTGTTATGCACAGCTTATTTTATTTTCTATAAAGTATTGTTAATATAAAAATTTATATTATATTTGCATAAGTAATTAATAACAGTTATGAAAATATAAAGACATGAAAGAGTGTAATATAAAAAATATTGGTAGATTGTTAAATACAGAGGAAGTAAAATGGTTTATTTATTCGTATTTTTTTGAAACTAAAATAAATGCTATTGATTTTATTGAGTGCATAAAAACAAATGGTATAATAAAGTTTTTAAAAACGAATAACTTATATAAACAGATTGGAGCAAGGAAAACAAAAAAAACATTTATTAACGAAGATTTAGAAAGATTTATAATACTTAAAAACAATGCACAGGAATATGCTAATTCAATTATTAATTTCACAGACCTTCACTTGTATAATAGTCAAATTAAATACCAAAGAAACGAAAACGCTTATTTAGAATTAATCGAAAAGGTATTAACTGGCGTTTGTGATGTGGAATATCAATACGTTATATTGGATTATAGGATAGATATGTACATTCCTAAATACAAAATAGCAATTGAATTTGATGAAAAATATCATTCTGAAACAAAAACAAAAAAGGACGAAGATATAAAAAGACAAATAGAAATTGAAAATGCAATAAATTGTACATTTTACAGAATTGATGAAACAAAAGATGTTTTGAATCAAATAGATTGTATCCTAAAAAGTGTAATTAAGAAGATAACAAAGTACGAACCAAACATAACAGGTCGATTTATTACAGATAAATGTTTGGATACTATCTTAGGGGTTGTAAATGATTTTGATAAATATTTTATTGAAAGAAATTTAGCCGCTACTGGAAAGGATTGCTTATTATCAATTTCTTTTCATGATAAAATAAAAATAGAAAACATTGAAGAAAAAATGGCATTTGCAATTGATATGGGATATATTACTTCTTTTGATATGCTTTTGCAAGAACTTAGAAAACTTTGGAAGCAACATAATAAAGCTATAAATATGCACTAGGCTCTTTTAAGTGGTGCATAACGTATGGTGCTATACGTTCGCCTTATTTTTTAGTGTTGATTTTCAGTAAGTTAGGTACTATTTTAAAAATAAATGAAAAATACTTTGAAAAAAGTTTGCAGTTATCAAAATAAGTTGTAACTTGCAGGGTAATTAAAAACAAACAAAATGAAAAATCAAATGACAATCAGAGAAATTAGAACAATTTTATTTGAAACTGAAAAATACACAGTCATTGGTGCTGATGAAATGACAAATAAAGAAAGCCGTGATTTTCTTTATGCAAAAGATAACCAAGACGAAACTATGAATGTGATTGATACCGGAAGCCATTTATTGATATGGAAGTAAAAAAAGGTGGTAAACGCAAAGGGTCTGGTCGTAAAAAAGCAGACTATGAAACTAAAACTATTGCTTTTCGTGTTCGTGTGGAATTTGTCGAACCGATTAAAAAAATGGTTAAGGATTATGTTTTGAAGCGTCTGCAAGGTGACGCATAACGCTGATGTATAGCGGCAGGGGCGGATTACGAGCGTAAATATGTCGCAGCGCCTTTTGTGCTCAGAATGTCCAATTTAAGGCATATATTTAATTTAACTATTTGATAATCAATGAGCGCCTTTTGTGCTCGAAAAACACTAAAAAAATGGAAATACACATACCAAGTGAGCAAAGATTAAGAGTAACCACAAATGGTAAAAGAATGTTTGCCGATGTTAGTACTACTCCACATCAAGAAAGTTTGACAATTGAATTTTACGCATTTGCCAAACAAATAATAATGGAAAAGAATATAACTTTAAAAATGTTCATCTTTAATCAAGACCAAGATATAACTGATTTTGATTATGGATTTTGGAAGGATGGTAAAATTGTATGGCAGTCGTTTTAGGGTTTCCGATAACGATGGTGGTATGGTTAGTTGCCTATTGCGGGCTACTTTCATATCAATTTACGGAGAATTACAAGCGGGTGGTAACGCTTCAAATTAGTACAAGGCAATTAACTATACCACGGGTTATAGCCAGTTTTTATTTAAATCATTATGGAAAGAGGATATTTTGGGATAGGAATACAAAACGTAAAAACAGAAGAAAATATCGGAACGCTTTGGCGTAGTGCTTTTATTTTAGGTGCTTCGTTTATTTTTACGATTGGCAATAGGTATAAAAAACAAGCGAGTGATACCCCGCAAAGTTGGCGACATATTCCGCTTTATAATTATGAAACTTTTGAAGATTTTTATAAAGCAATGCCTTATGATTGCCGATTAATAGGAATTGAACTTGATGAAAAAAGCGTGCCAATACACGAATATAAACACCCCGAACGCTGTATTTATTTACTTGGGGCTGAGGATTCAGGATTAAGTAAAGAAGCAATAAGCAAATGCCATGAGTTGGTAATATTGCCAGGAGATATTTGTTTAAACGTGTCGGTTGCAGGTAGCTTGGTTTTATATGACCGAATATCTAAATCGAAGCGGTCTTAAAATTGGCTATAATATTCTTATATGCGCAACTGCATATATGCGCCATAACCAAAACCCAATAAAATCAAATAGTTTGGCTAAAATTTAATATATTGCGCGACTTATTGATATTGTTCGTATATTTGTGTATGAAATTATCAGAAATAAAATCAAATCCTAATAACCCAAGGATATTAAAAGACGAAAAGTTTAAAAAGCTTTGCCTGTAATTCACGCCCCTTAATTGGGACTTTATACTTTAAACAAAATGGCCTACAATAAAGAAAAAATATATCAAGAAGCTTTGGAACTATCAAAAAAGATGGGTTTCTTTTTTGTTCAGGATTTAATTGATTATTTGACCATTTCAAAGACTACTTTTTATGATATGTTTCCCGATGAATCGGACGAATCGAACGATTTAAAAGCAAACCTTTATAAAAATCGAATTCAGCAAAAAATAAGTTTAAGAAAGCGATTAAGCGAAGGTTCAGGAGCTGAATTAATAGCGATGTATAAATTGATTGGTAATAATGAAGAACGTAAAGCATTATCAACTAACTGGAATGAACACTCAGGCGAAATAAAAACCAAAACTGACATCCATTTCACATACGGAGAATTTAACGACGAAGTTTATTCCGATGATGACATTTGACCCGAAAATATTTAATCCATTATACCATCACTTAATCAAATATCTTAGATCCGAAAAGATTAGATATATCCACGTTTATGGAGGTTCCTCCGCTGCCAAAACCTATTCAATAATGCAAGCACTGAGTACTGAAAGCTATTCACAAAAGTACAATTGTTTCATAATGCGAAAATATTCCAATAGCATCAAAGACACTATCTATTCAGATTTTAAGCGTTTCAACAATGCGATGAGGTCAAAATTGCCTGATATTACCATAATCCAAAACGAAATAAGGAGTAATAACAACCTAATAAGATTTCGAGGTATTGACGATTCCGAAAAAATAAAAGGGATAAGCGGTTTCAAAAAGATTTTCTTGGATGAAATTACAGAGTTTGAACACAAAGATTTAAAACAGATTAAAAAACGATTGAGAGGCCAAAAAAACCAGCAAATTATATCAACATGGAATCCAATTAGCGGCGACCATTGGATAAAAAAACAGGAAATAGATACAACTTCCTGGACTGATTTGTCAAAAGAAATCAAAGGTGTACCATTTAGCGAATTGTCTGAAAATTCATTTGTCAGGATAAATAAAGAACGTAACGCAATACTTATTAAAACAACCTACTTAGATAATTATTGGATAGTTGGACATCCTGAATTTGATAATGTAGGCTTTAAAGATGTTCATGTGCTTGCAGACTTTGAACATGACAAAAATCATGATATTGATTCTTACAATATATATGCACTTGCTGAGTGGGGACATCCACCGCAAGGTTTAATTTTCCAATATAAAAAGAACTGGTTCAAGTATACCGATTTACCAGACTTTGACTTTTTTGAAACTTATGGTTTAGATTTTGGTGGCGGTGGAGTGAATGAAAAAAGGAGATGCGATGCTAATTTATTGAAATTTGATGAAGCAGATGGCAGCTCAACAACCGTATTAGTACGATTGTTGATAAATAAGGCTTCAATGTCCTGCTATGTTAAGCTATTGTTGTACAAGGCTTATATTTCACCTGATGAGCTTAGTCAAGTATGCAGAACCTATTGTATAGAAAATGATGGAAATTATATCAAGAAAAAGAATATATTAGCGGACAATGCCCGGGCTGACAAGATAAGGGACTTATTAAATGATGGACTTTCAGTAGTTGGAGCGAAAACCAAAGAGGGAGGTTCTGGTAAGGTTAATTCGGGAATTGATATAATGAAAAAATACAAAATATACTTCCATGAAGACGATTTACCATGTCATCTTGACGGTAATAATTACAAGTGGGATGTTAATGCAAATGGTGATATGTCTGGAAATCCTGTTAAAAAATATGAAAATGTTTGGGACTCAATACGTTATGGATTAATTAATTACGATTTATATAACTGGTAATATGAATGTAGAAATCAACAAAAAAAAATACAAAATAAAGCCTGCATCTGAATTAACAGTCAGGGAATATATTACTTTCCTGACCTCAATTTCAGAAAATCCAAAAGAAATGGAAGTGATTATATGTTACATTGCTTCAATTACAGGACTAAGCTTTAAGGATATAACCTCTGTAAATATTGACAAGACATCGCTTAGAAGGATTTCTGTATATATCGGTGAAATTGTCATTCCGGATAAGTTGAAGGGCTTAGATTCTTTTTATTATAGAAAACCCAATAAAAAAATATACAAGCGAAATATCAATTGGAGGTCTTTTGGGGTCAGGCAATTAATCGAAGACAGGAAAGCAGATAATAACATGGATCTTGCCGTATACTTATTGGCTATTTACATTGATGGAAATTACGATAATGAACAAATTGAAGAAATATATAAGGATTTGCAAGACTATAACGCTGCATCCGTGTTTGGATTTGTCCTTTTTTTTTTCAAAAGCTTATCGAATGGCAAAATATCCGTGGCCAATTATTTAAGGCTGCAAGCGACAAAAGCGAAAATAAGTACACAGAAACTATTAAGACGATAACTGGTAATCGTATGGCAATATATGCAGCTACCAATGACTTAGAACATATTTTATCAAAATGTTATGCAAATAATGTTAATGATGCTTTGAATATTGACGACGTATATTTAACTTTGTCGCAATGCTCAGAAATCGAACAATCAGATATTAATAAAAAGATAAATGAAATCATTTCTAAAATGCCTTAAATGAATATATTAGCGATAATCCAAACAGCATTAACAGCCTTAAATAATAATTCAGGTCTTTTTTTGTTAGAAAGATCAAGGGCAGAAAATGAAGAATTAAATCATGAAAATAGTGTGATAATTGTTTATCCTGATTGGAAAACCATAAACAAATTAAATCAAGGCATTGAAGTTTCAAAATCCATAACCTATAATATTGATTTCAAGACGTTGGATGAGTGGGATAACTCAGATGTCACCACACCAACTTCATATAATAGTTTGTCAAGTGCTAACCGAATAGAATCAATGGAAGTATTAGCCGATTCAATTTTTTCATATATTAGTGCAAATAATGATTTATTTCCTGAAATTGTAGAAAAGTTACAATGGAAGGGGTTAAATCCAATTTTAAGGGCAAATAATGGCACTATGTCTGGAGTGTCAATTCAATTAACAATAGTTTTCAAAGGACAAAGAATATGTGATTATGCTTAATTATGCACCTGAAATTATAGGTATTAAGAGTTTGATTTTGTATAATAATACAGATATTAGGCTTGTTTGTCCAGATATTTCACGTGAAAATGAAGTCAATCTCATAACTAATGGCTCAAAATCTTACTCAGTTAGTGAAGGGAGATCGCTAATAAAGTGGGAGCGTACTCTTGATTATGGCAAAAATTATAAGCAGAATTTCTTTGATGAATTTACATTTCAAATTTCAGGAATAGAAAACCAAGTTCCAGAAATTATAAAAGAAATAAGAAACAATCGAGCCGGGTATGTTGTAGTAGTCACTACGATTGAAGGATTTAAATATGTCTTTCAAGCATCGGTATTTTTGAACAAAGAGAATACCAAAGAAATTGATTCGCATACATGGATTATTTCATTATCTTATAATATACCGACCCTAAAAGACAAAAAAATATTACTAAATTCTATTTTAATTGTCAATCCTGCTGAAATAGAAAATAATATAGAAATAGTTGGCATAAAGTCAATTGTTCTTTATATTAATGATAATGTAAGGATAAGGCGACCTAATCCTGATATTGATGATGAAGTTGATATTATTGTGCATGGATTAGGGTCTTATGTCATATCAGAAATAAACGAAAATACAAAGTGGGAACGGGTTATTTCAAATTCTGATAATTTCACACAAAATTATGTTGATACTTTTAGCTTTGATATACACGGTATTGAAAATCAGATACCGCAAGCTTTACAAGACATTAGGAATTATCGAAATGGTTATATAGTTGAAATAATTACAACAGGCGATCAGTCGTTTGTTTTTCCAACGCCTGTTTTTTTGGATTCAGAAAATACAAAAAGAATAAATTCTAACAGTTGGGAAGTGTCTTTGTCTTACAGGATGGCAACATTCAAAGATAAATTGAAAAAATTAAACACTTTGATTATGAATAACTCATATATAATAGTTGCTGATAACGAAATATTAGGCTATGGCGAGGGTGCTTTGGTCTCAAATTAAAATAAAATGAATATCATAACTGGAAATGTAGTAATAAAAAGGATTTGGGAGCTTCTTGAAAAAATACTCAGTCCTTCAGATTTGGCTAATTATAGTATTGCAATTGATAATCCAAATGATACCGATACTAAAAGAGTCCCATTGGATAAGCTTAGAGCTGTATTAATGAGTAGCAGCTTAGTCGATTATCGGGGGGATTTTGATGCATCGGTTAATTTATACCCAAGTTCTGGTGGCGGTGGTGGCGGTGGTTTGATATTAAAATCAAATATTTGGATTATTGCAATTGGTGGAACTATTGATGGAAATGCAGTTATTCAAGGCCAAATGCTAATGGCCAAAATAGATAATCCCGGTCAAACTTCTGCTAATTGGTTTATTTCGTTGGCAGGCGGTGGCGCGGATTCCGATGCATTCCATAAAACAGTTGCAGCCGAAATATCAACACTAACAAGCAAAGTTCTTTTAGTTGATACCGATGTTATTTTGGGTGAAAATTCTGAAACTTCACCCACCGCATTTGGCAAAATAGGAATATTATTTTCATTATTAAAAAGCAGTTTAAAGACTTATTTTGATAATATATATCAATCAGCTTTAGGATTTACGGCAGAAAATGCAGCCAATAAAGACATATCAGGCGGCTATGTAGGCAAAACCTTAGAAAAAATAAACTTCTGGAATACGGCAAGGACTTTCATGAGTTTTATTGTTAATACTGCAACGACTGCCAGAACTTATACATTCCCTGATAAGGCCGGAACTGTAGCAATGTTGGATGATATTGCCTTATTAGCGATACTATTTGATGCAACGGTTGGAACATCAGGGAATTACGCAACTATTTACGATGCTTTGGCTGCTGGCAAGAAAAGACTTAAAATAATTAGTAATACTACCGAAAATGGAGCGTGGACAATAAATTCATTAGTATATATTGAAGGGAGGATAGGTTTAGTAGTAAATATGCAAGCTTATCAAATTAATGGATCTGATGCTGTTTTTAGGGATTTTACATTTCAATTTGCTTATTCAGTTGATTTAACTAATTTGTGCACAGGAATTAATTATTTTGATTCTATGACATTTGACAATAATAGCACGAATGGGCAATGTGGTATTGCTATTAACGGGTATTTTACAAATATTATTGTTTATCCAGGAAACAGAACTTACGGAGGCATAGGTGGAAGCGCTGGAATGACAACTGGATATATGAATGGAGCTACATTTGTTGGTGAAGGTGCAAATTCTGCAAATGTATTGTATTCTGCTAATATACCTGTGTTTGATATTAAGCTTACGGGCACATGGAGTGTATCTGCATTTGCATTTCAAGAATGTTATAATGTAAATGGAGTTTATTCAGCTGCTGCGTTTAAGGTTGCAGCGTGCCGCTGTAATAATTTCTATTGTGAAAATGCTATTATAAATAATGGGAACAATGAATTTAATAATTTCAAAGTAAAAAATTTATTGAGCATGTCTGCTAGCAAATTTTCAAACGGCACTATAACTACTGCTGCAAGTACGACTCATACTTTGGCTGGATTCGTATATTATAGTAATGTGACTTTTGTTGGGGCAATGTCATCAATTGGGACATTTAATAATTATTTGAATTGTAGTTTTTCATCAACTATTACATTCGCATCAGATTCAAATAAAATAGCATTTTCAAGAATATTTGGATTATTAACATTAAGTTCTGGTGCAGAATATAACGACATTTCACATAATACCCTAACAGGAGGTTTAAACGATTCAAGCGGATCAGCTACAAATATAATAAAAGACAATTTATGAAACAGCTAAATAACACTAAAACAGGGGAAATAATCACTTACCAAAAAAGTAAGGAATCTGGAATTTTCTATACCATTTGGGAAAATTCATTTTACCGTGACCAAAATTTGCATGGAATTTCAAAACGATGTGACGCTTTTGATCCAAATATTGAGTTGAATAAATCATTATTTGAGGGTGAAACCTTAACCAATGCAGAAGTTGAAGAGCTATTGAGTTATTTTAAAATTCAGGAAGTTGAGATAGATTTTGAATTATCAGACGAATTAAGGAATTGGTATATTTCCAAAGGCTCAACAACGCTGGATACGTTATTTAGGCTTTTTATAACCAATAAGGCTTACGATAATGCTTTAAAGGCTAAAAATACGCCAGCAGATTTTTATTATCCATTATGGATGGTTATTAGTTTTGGTACTGAGAATATTGATTCAAAATTTTCACAAATAACTGATTATTCAATAGTTTTATATTTGGAGGAGTTATTGCCAAAACATCAACAAATACTAGAAATGTATGTGGATGATGATGTTTTAATTCAAATAAAATGAATGAGATATGATCCTTGACAAAACACCAAATTCTCATCAACAAATTTTAGGATTGTTCTCTTACAAAAGTTCAGCTGTTGGAGATGCAATCGGAGATACCAGATTTTCAAACCAATCAGGAATAATGAAGTGGGAATATTGCACAGTTGCAAATGATGCTAAAGAGGGTGGAACGTGGGTCGTGTACGCTTCAATTAATGCAATTGGAAAACAGAAACATGTTGTGCAAACCACAGTAACCACTTATGTAAGTGGAACTGGCACCGCTGGAACTGATAATACGGCCATGACTGTATTGGCAAGAACATTGGCGGCTAATATAATGGCTGAGTTAGGTGACAGGGTAAGGATTAGAGGGTATTTTCAAGCCACGGGCGGTGCACCTTGCGTTGGCACAATTAAATTAAACACCGTGGAAGTTGCAAGTATATCTGTAGTTTCAACAAATTTTCAAGCAATCGAATGTTGGTTACATTATATTGACGCAACCCACGCCAACATAATAGAACAACATCCAGATGGATTAGGTGCATTAAGTGCCGCCAATGTAGCTGGATTTACTTGGACGGCAGCGCAAAGTTTAATTTTCACTCAAGATGCAGTTCCTGGTCAGCATTTGACTATTTATTTTTTGGCGGTTGATTTTTTCCCAAAAGGTATAATTTAAAATATATGAAAATAAAACTATTCAAATTATTTTGTCAAATACTGATTATTATATTTATTGTTCAATTTGTGTAAATATTAAAATATCTCTAAATCATGGAACATGAAGAAAAAAAAGAATTGTTAGAAAAAATTCAAATGCTAATCGAAAACAGGACAAACAAAATTCAATTGAGCCTTCAATTAATTGGACAAAAAGTTGATTTTATTAAAGACCAAACTACAAAAACAAATGGAAGGGTTACTGTCGTAGAAGAAGGTATTTCAGAGTTGGAAAACAAATCAGAAAAACATTATTTTGCATGTCCGAATAATCAGCATATACGCAATATTCAGGATACATTGCTGAGCCGTAAAACTATAAGGAACTGGTTGCTTGCAAGCGTAGGAATTGCAACCGGGATATTATCTCTTTATTTTTTAGTTATGAAATTTTTAAATTAGTAAAAAATGGTAGTAGATGTATTAAAAATTATTGGGACTTTTGTTGGATTTATGCTTTTTACATCGGTCATTCTTTGGATCACGTTTGTAATTATGGTTGAAAATAAGACGCAAAAGCAAAAGCAATTCAGAAGACTATAATGTCAGGCATTATTGACAATATCATTATAGAAGTTGAAAAATTTAATGATTCAATAAAGGTAACTTTAAATTCAAAAAATATTTCAAATACAGGCGAAGCCGCAAGATCTTTGCGCGTGCAGTCCGATAATGACTCAGTTCAATCATTAGGCATATTTTATTTAGAATTTTTGGATACAGGAAGGGGTCCGGGTAAGTATCCACCATTTGAACCAATAATGCAATGGGCGGTACAAAAAACAGGACAACCTAGAGAGGAGCTTTATGCTTTGGTGAAATATGTTCAAAAAAAGATATCAGATTTAGGGACGGAAATATTTTTAAATAATTCAAAAGGGATTGAGTTAAATGAAAAAATACTAACTTTGAGAGAAAATTTGAATAAAACAATAAGAAACCAAGTTATTTTAGATGTTACACAAAAATTGAATGAATTTAAAATAGCATTTTCAAAAAAATACGAATTATAATTTCAAATATGTACATATTATTAACTTTAAAATTTTAAATCATGGCTTTTGTAGTAAATGCAACAAAAATTTCGGTTCATGCAACCAAAAAACCAACTGGATTTATTGATCCGGGCGGTGTAAATTTGGCAAGTTCACAGCCTACTTATCAAAATTTGAAACTTTCAGTATTGCGGTCTACCGTTCAAAATGCAAGCAAGGCGACAACCTTCAATCAGATTAGAACCGATGCAACTATTGGTATCCAAAAACAAATAGTTGATAAACTTGCTGCTGAAATGGATGCAAGTGTAAATACTATTACCTATAACATCGACTGGAAAGACATCCAGAATAATAGAACTTTCGCAGCCGATTTTTATGGTACAGGTGTTGAGGTATATTATGCAATTGTAGATGTATACGTAAACGTATCATAATGTCAATTACACTTGTAAAATATCCTGTAACAATTGAATCAGGCAAAGTGAACAATATCTTTGCCGGGTTCAATGCTGTAGAATTAGAGTTCAAAAGAGAGGATATTGCTATAGTTGATATATCTCAGGGGGTTGATAACAAGGTATTGATTTCAATTGCAGGCGATATTACGTCAAATTTGGTAGTTGGTGAATTTGTTTATCTTTTTTCTCAAGGTGCAACCTTCCAATACGCTGGAAGTTTTCAAATTATAGATTTAAGTTTTTTCAGTCCCAATACAGAAATAACAATTGATGCCGATTTCATTGAAATAAGCACTGGAGGATATTGCAATTATAAACAAAATTGGTATCTTGAATCAAAACTTGTAAGTCCTGATAATAATTTAATCAAAGTGTATCCACAATTGTTGCAAACCGATGGAAACCCAAATGGACAAATAGAAGTTAATACTTCAATGCTTGTGGATTTTCTGAAAAATGAAATAAAAGAAACAAGTCAACAATTATATAATTCTCGAATATCTTGTAAGGTAATGTATCGGGAAGTATGGCGTGAAGATAATAATAACGTGTTTACTTTGGTTGATGAAATTCCTATTATCATTATATTTGCAGCCGAAAATAAAGGAATAGAGATATTTGCAAACCAGTTTGATATGCCGAAATTATTTGAAGGTTATCCATTTTGCTTAAATTTTATTCATTCTTTGCAAAATGAAAGCGGCAGGCGTGTGCAGGTTTCATTTAATGAGTTGGATATTAATGAGACAATTATCACATCAGGAAACATTTTACATTATTTCGATTTCTCAAATTTCGGGATATTACAAACAAATTTCAACGATAACACAAAAATAATAGAGCAAAATACAAGGTTTATTAATTTCAATGCCAATTCGAGCGGAACGGCTGATTATGCTACAATTGATTACGATGACACCGATTATTTAACAATAAATACACCATAAAATGGCCAAAAAAAATAGAGTTGAAGTAATTGCAAGGGTAAATACAGTTATAGTTCCAACAGTAACGAATGCACTTCATAGAGGATTGCTAAATGATGACTTAGTTAATTCAGTAATGTTTGAAAGAGATGTGATTGCAACTGAGACACCAGTTGCTGGTTTGGTAACAATTGACTATTCAAATAAAGATACAGCGACAGTAATAACTGCAGTTAATTTGGCTGTGTCATTTTCTAACTTGGAAAATGGAGCGGTGAAATATTTGGTAGTTACAAAGGCGGCTGCAAATATTATTAGTTTTGTTGGAGTCGTTAATTCAATTGAGCATAATAGCTATATTAATTCAGTATCAATATCTGTTTGTTATAGAATTTCAAGCAAAAACGGGATTATCTATGTAGAAGCTTTGGTAGTTCCTGTTTTGACTGCGTGGCAAAGTCTAACACTGGCAACCGGATGGAGCGGTTATTATAAGTACAGAATAAATGATTTTACGGGTAAAATAGAAATGATATTTGATTTGACATTCGGTGGAGTTCCAACTTTAAAACCAATAGTTGACCCATTTCCAGCGAATATAGAACCAAATAGAGGTGTATTTCATGTTGCATCGTTTTATACTAGAAGTCCAACCACTATTCTCATAGATCCAGTACTTGATCAGATCACAGCATTTGGATTTGTAGATGGGTCTAAAATATCTGGACAATTTGATTATTATAAAACTGTATAATGAAAACTGACTATTCAAGAAAAGTAAGAGCATTAATATATCTGTTAGATGTATACAGGATGCTTGTTGGAAACGGGAAACGTGGTCATAGTATGGAAATAATGTATTCAAAAATAGTGCAATTGAACTCAGAAATTAAAGAAATTGAAAAGCAAACGCCTGTTCCTTTTGGAAAACGTAAAATGAATTAAAATGCTTTTAGCTACAAAATTATGCAAATATATAGTTCCTGACAGTTCAACTAATCCAGATGCCGAAAAATACGAATATTTTTTGGTCTGGATAGGTGTTGACGGTGGGGTATATTCATGGTTATTTGAAGATTTTACCTTGAAAAAACAAATTTCTGGTGAAATAATCAACACGAAATCGGAAAATATTTCTAAGCTTTTCAAGGAAGGCATGAGGTCAATTAGTTTGGTGGCTGAAGATATTGACGAAAATGAATTTGATGTTATCTCAGATATTACCAGAGCTTTGGTAGTTAGGAGGTACTTTAAAAATGGAACTTTTTCCAATTTAGCAATTATGACAAACGATGTTGAAAAGCCAAAATCTCAATATCAGTATAATTTCAAAATTGATGTTATGGAAGTAGAAGATAAATTAATGAGATAATGGAAAGCCTTAAAGATAGTATCATTTACAATATTTTCGAGTTTTTAGAAACTGGTAATTTGCTTTTTGCCAACAAATCAAAAGAATTAATTCATGAATTAGCTGCAAAATATCATATAAAATTAATAGGAAAACAAAAAGCAGATTTAAAAACAATTTTTAAACAGTTTATTTTAAACAAAGACGGATATTCAAAAATATTAGGAACTCTCTATAATTCAATATAATGGCTATTCTTACAATCGACAATCAAGAAGTAGAACTAGGAAATGAAAGACTTGTATTTTCTAAGTCAGGTTACTCTTTTGAAAATTGGTTAGCAAAAGACATTCCATATAGCGAGCGGATCACATTGCCCGAAAGCGGGACTTTAAATAAGCTGTTTTTTAGGCCGTTTTCAAACGAAATAACAGGCAAAAAGTTCTCAAAATTTCATACATTCAAATACTTAGACAATGGTAAAATAGTATTTTCAGGCATATGCAAGCTTTTGAAGTTCAACGAAAATAGACAATACGAAATCCAACTACTCGATTCATCATTTGCGTTATTTGAAAATTTAAATGACAAATTAAATAAAATATCAGTTGATAGTTATGATTTCACTTTCAATGCAGCGGCATATAATAATTTGAAAGTCTTAAATACAAGCATTTGGATATGGTCTGCAAGCTCAAACCATAATGAAAAGATACTATCAAAAAATATATTATCAGGAAATTTAGCATTTTCACGGCCTTTTTTCTCAGCAAAAATACTGATTGAAAAAATGTTTGCCGAAAACGGATGGACTTATGAATTAGGATTAAATGCAAGTTCACTTGACAAATTTGTCATATCTGCAAATAATAAATTTTACTTTACATCGTATGAAAAATCCTTTTCATCAACTTTGACCTCATCAACTTTGAATTTATCAAGTCCATTATTTTTAAAATCAGATACCTTAACCGGTTCTACTATTTTAAATTTGACCTATAAAAGTGAGATAAGATTTAGGGGCAAAGTAAATGCTACTAATGATTTTATTTTGACCATAACAGGAACTGGAGCCAAATCACAAACCCAAACATTTTTAATAAACAAAGGAGAGTTTATTTGTGACTTAACTTCCAACAATTTTGAAGCAGGAACACCAATTTCAATAGCAATATCAGGAACTGGAAATTTAATTTTAGACAATTTTCTAATCTATACTTTAATTGATGAAAATGATTTTGGCATGATGTCGAATTCAATATTTACCAATTTCAAAGTAAAGACTTATGATAATCTGCCAAATATTGTTCAAAAAGACCTATTCAAACATTGCTTGGTTAAAATCGGTGGGTACTTTTCTTCGAGTAATTTCCAGAAAAAAATAACTATCAATTCAATAAAAACCTTATCAAAATTAGGTACTATTGACTGGAGCGAAAAATATGTTGAAGACTCAGAAAATATAAGTCCACTTGACAATTACTCAAAAATCAATTATTTTGAGTTTAATAATTCAAATATTAATCCCGATAATTTAGGCCGAGGAGTATTTAATATTGATAATGAAACTTTACAGGAATCAGATAATATTTATAGGTCTATTTTTGCAGCAAGCTCAGAAGTGACGATCACGGATAAAATGATTGACAATTATATTTATAATGACACCGAAAGAGTGAACGAAATTAATACCTTAATTGGTTATTATGATGAAATTGGAGCGTATACTGTTGTAAGGTTTGAACAATTAAATGGTAATAACATTTTATCGATATATTATTTAAATTTTATAAATGCCATAAAAAAAGGCGAGCTAATAGAGTGTAGAATGAATCTAAATAAGTCCGATTTCTTTTTATTCGATTTCACAAAATTGGTTTATATTAAGCAAAAAAAATCAGTTTTTTATGTCCTGAATATTGGGAATTATATTGAAAATGAATTAACCGAAGTTAGACTTTTAAAATACTAAATATGGCAGATGAACAAATTATAGTCGACATTCGAGTTAAATCCGAAGATGTTTCCGAAGCAAAAAACAAAATATCACAATTGACGGAGTCAATTGAAAGCCTTTCTAATACCATAAAATCTGCAAAAAAACAGAATGATGATTATAAAAATAGTCAAGCTGAATTGACAAAACAGTATGAACAAAACAAAATTTCATCTGAAAAATACATACAAGAAGTAGATAAGCTTAACACAAAAATAAATGCAAATAACCAGCTTATTGCAGAAAATAAAATACAATTAAGCAAAGAAAATGCTGAGAGGTCTGCAAATATTAAGTTGATAAGTTCCGAGGTTGGAGCGTATACCCAATTATCAAACCAATATTCAATAGCAGCAAAAAAGGCTAAAGATCTTGGTGTTCAGTATGGAGTTAATTCAGAACAATTTAAAGAAGCCGCAATGGCCGCTAATACTTTGCAAAATGAATTAAAAGAAATTGATAATGCCGTAGGACAAAATCAAAGGAATGTCGGAAATTATGAAGGGAGTATTAAGGGGTTGAAAATGGAACTCAGGGAATTAAAAGGGGTATTACAAAATGCCGCCGAGGGTTCTGCTGAGTATAACGCTGCATTAAAAAGAGCCGCTGAAATAACTGATAATCTTGACGATGCACAAAAAAGAATAGCAGGAACTGCAATGGATTTTGACGGAGTTACACAAAATGTGACAAAAACATTGAGTGGTTTAGCTTCTGGTTATGAGGCAGTTCAGGGCATTTCAATCCTTGTAGGTGACGAAAATGAAAATTTACAAAAATCATTACTTAAAGTGCAGGCTGCCATGTCAGTCGCTCAGGGGCTTGAGGGTATGGGTGGACTTTCAAAAACTATGGCGAATCTTTGGACACAAATAAAACAAAGTTCATTAGGAATTAGAGTTATTACGGCAGCTCAATGGCTTTGGAATGCTGCAATGTCCGCAAATCCAATTGGTTTGGTTGTCGCTGGTATTGCTGCATTGGGTGCCGCTATTTATGGATTAACAAAATATTTTGAATCAGAAGAAGCCGCCATAAAAAAACAAAATACAGCTCTTGACGGTACTATATTACTATCGCAGGAAGCCAGAGACGAGTATAATAATAACATAATTGCATTAGAAGAGTTAGGTCAACAATATGATGTTCTAACTGGGAAAATGACAGGATTTCAAAAGCAAATAAAAGATTTGACTGAGGAATATGTCATAGATGTACAAAAATTGCAAGATGAAACCGCTGAAAAATTAGATAATGTAGGATGGTTTTGGCGGTCTTTTGTGGTTGGAATATCACAGGCAAAAAAAGAAGCTGCATCTAAAGAGCAAGATATTGAAATTGAAAGTTTAAAAAAATGGAGCCAATTGAGGGATATTCGTATTGCAAAAGAAAAATTAATTAGGGAAAATCAGAAAAAAGAACAAGAAAAAAAGAAGCAAGAAGACATAAAATCTGTAAATGATGCCGCAAAAAAAGAATCTGAAAATAGTAAAAAAGAAGGTGAGCGTTTAAATAATGAAAAAATAGCACGTGAAGAAAAATCAAAAGAAGAACTCCAAAAAATTGCAGATGAAAAATACAAAAGAGATCAAGAAATTTTGGAATTCCAAGGCCAGCAATATGCTATACAAAAAGAAAATGAAATTAATGCCGAAATTGAATCTGAAAACCAAATAAATGAAGAGTTAGATATCGTTAGGGGTGAAAACGAAAAAAAACAATCAGCTAAAATAGATAAATTTTCAAATCAAAGTTTAGAAAAAGAAAAAAAAAGAGAAGAAGACTCGGAGTATTTAAAAAGTGAAATAAGGGAAAACCTTTTTAATGAATCAGAATCTTTCTTACAGGATTTAGCGGCCGCAAGACAAGAAAAGAAACTTGAAACTATTAAGGCAAATGCAGCGGCAGAAGAAGAAATATTAAAAAATCAATTGGATAAAGGACTTATCACTGAAGATGAATATAACAAAAAACTTTTGGAATTAAACAAAAAAACTAATATAGAAGAAGCAAAAGTAAACAAGAAAAAAGCAATTTGGGAAATAGCAATCGCCACCGCTGTTGGTGTAGCAAAACAGCTTTTCAATCCGATTAAAATGGCAGCCGCAGCCATAGCAGGGGCTATTCAAATGGCATTTGTCGTAGCAAGACCCATTCCAACTTTTGGCGGTGGAACTTCAAACATTGTTTCAATTGGGAATAGCCATGCAAGCGGCAATGATGTTGATGTTTGGGGTTTTGCGGGTGGCAAGAAACAATTTTTTGGTAAAGTTGAAAAGGGTGAGGCCATGCCAGTCATTAGAAAATCTGCAATAAACGATTATTTAATAGCAAAAATGAATGGCAAATTGGGATCACAAAATAGAACTTTCGCAAATGGAACTAATGATATTGTAAACCAAGCGCCACAAATTGACACAAAAACGCTTATTGATAATATGATTAATGCATTTTCAAATGTCAAAATAGTAACAAAGATTGAAGATATTACCAAAGAAGCCGGTAGAAAAGTTGAAATTGTTAGTAATTCTAAAGTGTAAGATATTTCTTTTTATAATATTCCAAATCTTCACCCTTTATTCTATATTCAGTACGTTTGCCGTGTTTTACCTGAATAGCTTTTAGCCGTTCATTTTCCTTTCCAGTTCCATTACGGATGTAATTTCTTACAGTTTGTTGCTCTACGCATAGCTGCTTAGATGCTTCTTTTACTGTTAGCATTTGATTTATTTATTGGTGTGGAATAACATGATACTTAAATAATCTAAAAAATTCCATCATATAGTTTTTTTTGTAAATATAAGATATTATCGCATACAACGAACATAAAAAGCAAAAAATCATTGAAAAATAAAATATACGATATAACTTTGATAAAAAGTACACAAAATGGCAAAACCAATCCTATTATATACCACAATTTGGGAAGAAAAGGCTGAAGAAATTACTAGACAGGTATTAGAATCACCCGAAAATGAACCGATTGAAATATGGATGAACACTCCTGGAGGATCTGTATCTGCCGGTTGGTCAATAATGGCCGCAATAAACGAAAAGAAATTAGAAGTAAACTTTACAGTACTTGGGGACGCTTCAAGTATGGGCGCAATTATGTTATTTTTCGGCAAACATAATAAAGCTTATGACACTTCTAATATTCTACTTCATAGGGCGGCAAGCTTCTGGGAGGATGTTATGACAGATGAAGAGCTAAATGATGTTTCAAAAAGAAATGATGTTATTCGTAAAAAAATGTCTGCCAGAATTGATGAAGCAAAATTTATTGAGGTAACGGGTAAAAGCTTTGATAATATGTTTAGCATGGATGAACGCCTTGACATTCGATTAACCGCTAAGCAGGCCAAGGAAATAGGATTAATTGATGAAATTGTAAAACTGGACGTATCAAAAAGAGCCGAAATTGAAAGTCGTTATCTTAATGACTTAGCCGCAATTTCATTACCTGAAAAAGTAATCACTAACAAAAATTCAAATATAATGGGAAAATTAACTGATTTAATCTTTGGCGAAAAAGATTTATTATTAGTTGCTCAGATTGGAGAGATTCAATTTGTGTATACTAAAATAGAAAAAGGAGCTAAAATAAAAGCAATTGGTAGAGACGTAAAACCAATTTCTGGCACATTCGAGGCCGAAAATAAAAGCGTTACAATTGTAGAAAATGAAATAACTGCAATTGTTGAAGTTGACAAAAGTAGAAGCGAAATTGAAGAATTAAAAGCTGAATTAAAAGCTTTAAAAGATTCACAAATTACCGCTGAGGACATTGCAGAAGTTTTGGTAAAAATGCAAGAAAAACATGATGCTGATTTGAAAATATTGAAAGACGTAATTGAAAAAGCTAAATTAACAGCTTCACAGCCTAAATTGCCACTTGGTGAATTTAAGCAAGATAGACAAATTAGTGACGAAGGTCTTACCAGACGTGAAAAAATTGCAGCCATGCAACGTGAAATGGCAGAAGCAAAACTTAAAAATAAGGAGGTTTAGAAAATGGCAGATACTTTTGTAAGCACCAATTATAATGGTGAATTAAACGACTACCTATATAAGGTAATGGGATTGGGGAATGAAACAGCATTAAAAGGCGGTTATCATTTGATTCCTGATTTAGCAATGAAAGAAGAGTTAGATTTTTTGGAAACAACTGAGGATCCATTCACTGATTATGTAGACGATACCCCATCAACTGGATCGACGGCTACAACTATGAAAAAAAGAGAGTTAAGTCCTTCTAAATTCACAGTTTGGGGACAGATTACACCTTCTGCTTGGCTTCCTATTTGGAGAAAATACCGTTCAATTGGTACATTAACCCAATTGTCAGCAAATCCACAATTTTTAGCAGATGTTTTTGAACTTGTAAAAAATGCAAGTGCCAGACAATTGGATAAATTATTTTGGCAAGGAGACCTTAATGCAGGAAGTTCTTCACCATTAAGATTTTTTGACGGTATAATTAAAAAAATTGAAGCAAATTCTGATTCTAATGTTAATTTTGTAACAGCCGCAGGAACTATAACTCAGTCTAATGTAGTTGCAATTTTAGAAGCTTTTTATGCTGCAATTCCAAACAAATTTTTCGATGATCCTGATTTCAAAATCATGATGAATACCGGGGACTTTAAATTGTTGCAATATTTCAATAATTCAGTAAAGTCTACTACCGTTGGTGTTTTGGATGAAAGTATTAAAAGACTATTCTTAGAAAAAAGGATTGAACATTTTAATAATTTGCCAGCTTCAAAAATTGTAGGTGCGAAAACCTCTAATGCTGAAAATTCAAACTTAATTTTGGGTATGTATGCAGACTTGGAGAGTGAAATTATGGGTATGAAAGTAGAGAAAAAAGACCTTTCTAACATAACCCGTTATAGGTTTGACGGAATGGCAGATACTCAGTACCGCTTTGGTGGAGATATTGTTTATTATAAACCAGTTTAATTAGAAGGGAAAATCATGTTTAGAAATAGAAATTTCGCAGTTCAAACCCTCACCAATGCAGGCGTTATTTATTTAAATCCTGCGCAAAATTTGGAAAATATTTTTGAAGGGTCAATACTTTTTACAGCAACTGGGACTCAAGTAACTGGAACTTTCGCAGGTTCGGCACAATTGCAAGGATCAAATAGTTCCGATTTTTCAACTGGAGTTATAAACCTTGGATCGCCCGTTACACTTGCGAATACAGTCACAGGCGCAATCGTTTTGAGCGGGAATGTTTTGAATTATGCATTTTATAGGGTAGCAATTACCGGTTCTGGAACTCAATCCTCAACAGTAATTGGAACTTACACAGCTAAAGGAAGGAACTAATATATGAGTTGTTTAATTAATACAGGATCGTTGCTTAATCTCAGCGATCCACCAATTGGGGGAGTGCAGAATTTCGTTATGCTGTACAATTACACCCAATGGCGTTCAATGGTAGAAGCTGGACTTGTTATTCGTGAAACCGATGGAACGATTTCGGACATTACGAATACAACTGGAATACAAGCCTTTCGATTTGATGCACCTGATGAAACTGCACTTATTCTAGGATCACCTGATCGATTAGTCGATGGTGGAATGGATGGATATGACCATACTATGAACTTTTCAATTATAAATACAAAACAGACTCAGAAAAATGTCTTAAAAGCTATGGCATTTGAAAAGGTTGTGGCCGTTGTTTATAAAAAAAATGGGACTGGTGAGGTATATGGAGACGAGCAAGGATTGAAGGCAACGACAAACACGTATAATCCGAATGATCCTTCGGTAGGTTCTGTTATCCCTGTTCAGCTTGCAACATCAACACGAACAGCAGCTGAGAATAGAATGCCATGCGATGTTTACAAAATTGATATTGCAACGACAAAAGCCTTAATTTTAGGCTTGGAAATCCCTGGAGTTTAACTTTAATATTTTGAATTATGGCAAAGAAAAACTATGATAATATTGAAGAAAATGAAGCGATTGAGCCAAAGAAAAAAGGTTTTAAAGTAAAAAATAACCTTGGATTTGAAAATGGAAAACGTAGTTTCTTTGAAGGTGGACGGAATATCCTATTAATTGAGGGTGAAATTGTATCCAAAGAAGACTATGATTTATTTTCAGATAGGGCGCAACAATTGCTTTTTGAGTAGATAGTTTGATAAATTTAATTTGGAGAGCCCGTCCTATTTTGGGCGGGCTTTTTTAATACTAAAAATATGGATAACAACCTAATAGGATCACTAACAAATAGTACTTCAGAAAACGATGCAAGGCCAGCTCAAATCCAAGTCAATTCATTGGATTATTTGGTTTCAGTTGATCGCCTGGCAATTTTCAGAAGTCAAGCAAAAGGTATTTTCTTATATGGTGGCGATAATAATTACCCCAGAAAAATAACACAAGCCGCAGATAGATGTAGTTCGTTGGTAACTGCAAGAAATAAACAAGCACAATTTATACAAGGTTTAGGCTTCCCGGGTGCGTCTTCTTTGGATGTTAAGAATGGAAAGGTTGTAATAATTAACAAAATAGGACAAACGGCATATGATTTATTAAAATTTTGTGCAGAACAAAAAAGCAATATTAATATAGCAATTCATGTAAACTATAATATACTTGGTGAGGCTGTGGAATTCTCCCCGATTCAGTATGATTTTGTCCGCAAAAAAATGAGTGTCAATAATGAAAAGTTTGAAAGACATATTATCACGAATGTCTGGCATCTTGAGAATGACTATTCAAGTGCTGGATTTGCCGCTAAAATAATGGAATTCAATAAATGGGTTTCAGATAAAAAACATAAAATATCATTCATTTGTTTGGAGTGCTTTGATTACAATCCTGATCCAATTATAGTAAGAGAGCAAATTGAATTAAGCGGTGGAATCGAAAACTATCCCGGACAATTATTCTATGCAAAAAGAACTGAAGATGTATACCAGAAAGCCATTTATGATTCCGTTGCCGATAAATTTCAATTCTTAGCAGAATGTGACTTATCAAATCTAAGTAATATACAAAATGGATATTCAGCAAGCGGCGTTTTAAAATATTTTGGAACTTTGACTGGCACAAAGGAATTAGAGGAGATGAAATCCAAAATTAATCAAACCAAAGGGGCAATTAATACGGGTAGAGTAGTAACAATTCCAATACCACCAAATGCTGATAACAATGTACCGGTTAATCTTTTTGAACCTACTCAAATGCAAAATATAGACACCTTGTATACAAATCAGGTTATTAATGCAGAAAATGGGATTCAATCATTATTTTCAATTCCAAATGCCTTAATCGGAAAAGATACGACTGGCAATTTTGCTACTCAAAAAATGCAAGAAACTTTCGATTATTACAATTCGATTACCGAACCAATGAGACAGGAGTTAGAAATTGAATTAACGAGATTATTCTCGAACTCTATTTTTGCAAGTCAATTAAAATTGCCTATTGAGATTGAGCCGCTACAATTTGTATCAATAACTAACGAAGATTCAACCGAAATGGATAAAATCAGAGTAGAAAGTCAAGCGAGGTTAAAGGGTACAGTTGGAGGGGTGCAAGGTGTTTTGGCTATTCAAGACGCTGTTAGTAGAGGCGTCACACAATATGAAGCAGGGGTACAAATATTAATGGATATATACGGATATACGGACGAAATGGCACGAAAAATTTTAGGAGATCCTATTCAGCAATTTTCAGAAAATCAACAAACTATAAAAGATTAAGATATGAAAATACTAACTTCAATAAATGACATCCGAAAATATCGACAATTAGGAAAGCAATTGAACTCTGATAATTTTGAGGGACGTGTTCGAGAAGTACAAGAAAATGAATTAACTGAATTATTAGGCCGTGGGTTGGCTTATGATTTTTTTAACTCACTTGAAAATAACTGGACAAATATTTCTGGAACATTTGAACGTGTTTCCGATTTTACTTTCAAAGTATTAACGGTTAATTTGACCTCTTCTATTTTGGTTGGTTATGCTATTCGAGTTAATGAAAATATTTTTGCAATAGTAAAAAGTTGTTCTTTTGATTCTACGGATACCATAATTGAGATTGAAGGGTACGAATTGCCATTGGTATTAACTTTAGTCGACTATAAAATCGATAACAAATATATAAGATTGTTAAATGGATGCACTTATATAATTGATGCAGAAACGATTAATTTTAATGGAATAAGGCCGTTTATTTCTTGGAAATTGTTATCTATTTTTGTTGCGGATGGAAGTATTAAGCATTCAGATATTGGGAACTTAGCCATTATTTCTCAGAATTTTGAAAGGCCATCGAACCGAGAAATGCAGGCGGCAACCTCTATTTATTTGCAAAATTCCAATCGTGAAGAAAATAATATCATAAATTTTCTAAATGAAAATAGTGTGATATATCAATTATGGCAGCAAAAAAGAAATGAAAATATAGAAAATTTTAGTTTCATAGTAATTTAGGTTTTAGTTAGGGAAGGGCAGTTTACGGATTGCCCTTTTTTGTTCCACGTGGAACAATTTAGTACTAAATATATAAATAAATCATAGATATTCCTTATATTTTTCAATCTGATTTTTAATACTTATCAAAAATTCGTGTTCATTTGGCCAAATCATGGCGTTATTATGAAATCAGTTATTTTCATAATTCAATTCCTTTCAATTTAGCAATCATTTCAGCTTTTGCCTTAAATTCATTAGCCATGATTTGTAATTCAAATTTAGAATGTTTGGAATAATTCCTTTCACCGGATTTTAGAAGGTCACGGGTATCCATTCCATAAGTTTTAATGATGTATTTTTCATGTTCAGCTGAGCGCCCCTGCTCAAAAGCGTTGCAATGTTTGCACTGAGCGGCACAATTCTTATCATTATATCGAGTTGCCATATGTTGACGCTTAATCCAATGGGCGCAATCTAATGCTTTCCAATGCCTGATTTGTCCACACGTGATACAAGTGCAAAACCCATTTGAGTCGGCATCTCTTAACCTAATGAATTTAGAAAACCATTTATCTGTATTATTTATTTTCATAATTTCAGTAATTTTAATCAAAAATATGAAAATTATTTGAAATAAGATGTAAATAATATAGTACTATTTAACATTATTTAACTAAAACAAGAAATCTTTTAACTAAAAGTAAAGTAAAGTATACAGGTTTATAGTACTAAATGTTGTATCTTTACAGTACCAAAATGAATAAAGAAGAATTTGAATCTTGTAGCCATAATACAGGAAATGACTGGTATCATTTTCTGAAAAGTAATGATTATTATAAAGTAAAATAATCCGTAAAGTTTCGCAAATTCTTTGCGGCTTTTGCCCCGGCTCTGAAACAAGGGCGGAACTTTCGGGTGAAAAAAAATAACTAATAAAATAAATATATGTCAATAGCAATTAAACCTTACATCTCTGATGAAATTAATGCTTTATTAGATGCAAAAATTAAATCCATGTTTCCCCGTAGAAACATAAAAAGCGATATTGTGAACGATGCTTTAAAAGAGTATCTGAGTAATGATTTTCTGGCTATCTGTAAGCGATTTGGTGTCAAGCCTATTAAATTAGATGTGACCCAAACAATCATAAATACAATTTATTTTGATCACATTATCGAAGGGTCCCAGAATATCGAAGTAGAAAATTCAATGTTTTATTTTCGCATGGAAGTCGATATTGAAGTTTTAGAAAAAAGTCGAATTGGCGAGGAAGTACCTGAATACAAAATAGATAAAATCTACTATCACAATTCAAGCATATACCCTGCTGATGGGTTTGAGAATATTGAATTTGATTTTGATGTTGCTAGGATTATTGATTTTATTAAAGGATAACGGTGTCCATTTAAGGTTGCCGATAACGGTTTCGGGCTTGGCGATGTTGCCGTTCCCGAATATTTAATAGAATTACAAATGTTTAAAATTTATACAAAATGTCAATAGTAATACCAAGTGGCGATATTGCCAAACCCGTGTTATCGGCTGTTTTTCTTCATCAGAAAATTGAAAAGTTAATCCCATTTATAAGTGAAGAATTTATTACTTATCCACTTTGGGAAGAAGGGAAATATATTCCTTTTTTAAAGTGTTGGCAAAAGGCTGATACCGAAAATAAATGCACACACTTATCAAATAAGTTAAATAAACACTTTGAGAAGACAGGGTATGAAATTTCATTTGTAGACAAGGAGCAGAGAAGCGT
>CAYPEC010000007.1:0-6946 GCA_964409625.1 uncultured Bacteroidia bacterium
AAAGACATAATTAATGTTCCCAATAATAGCAAAGGACCCGCTCCTAACCAATGCATCATTTTAAAATGATAACCCAATGACAGTAAGATTAAAGCTACATACCAGAAAATTTGCAAAGTTTTTTCTTTTCCCGAAGCAGATGATTTAACTTTAGAAATCATCATCATAGGAAGGATTATAAAGGCAAGCACTCCAAATTCAACTACTAACATAATTGCAGCCCCCGAAAAATGTTCAATTTTAAATAAAGTTGCTAATGCAATGAACATAAATAGGATTGAACCGCATACTCCCGCAAACTTTGATTTTTTTCCATTGAAATTGTACAATAGTTTATATCCGTAAACAGGAAGAAATAAAAATGCAAAAAGGAGAAAGCCTGTAACAAGACAAATATCAGAACCTTCCCAATGCATCATTTTCATTATCATTCCCATAATACTGAGAATTGCAGCTATTAAGCCCGAAATCGGAATTGTTTTTTTCATGATATTATTTTTTCAATTATTTTATCATATTGAACTTTTATTTCTAATGGAATTAATTCTCCTGCAACAATAAGTGAAATCACTTTTGGAGCAGAGAATTTCTTAGTCATATTGTCTTCTGGGTCTTCATCTCCTATAAGCAAAATAGGAGTGTGTGAAGAAGCTCCGCCCACTTTTTTCCAAACTTGCTGCGTGAAAGGCAATGCCCAGTCAGATGTTTCTTTAAAATAAACAACAGCCAATTTAGATTTCCCGATTTGTTGCGAACAAAATTCTGAATAATCCATATCACTATCCTGAACAATATTTAATTTTTCTATATCTACAATATCACTAAGCATATCAATGATTCCTGCTGCTTCACCTTCGTCAAGTTGATTAAATACCAAAAATATTTCTGCTTCTTTTATATCAAATTTGGTTTTCTCTACTGAAGAAATCATAGAGCGAATATCATCCACCAACTGAATGGGAGAAGCAATATTTGTAAACACCATGTTTTTTGTAATGCTATTCCGGATTTCGTTTATGAATTCTTCCTGCAAAGAATCCTTTTCAGCAGAAAGCACATCAGGCGGATACCAGATAAACATTTTAAAAGTATCAGGATTTGCTAGTAGTTTTTTCTTTGCTTCATAAAACTGGTATTTCGCAAAAGACATAGTATTATCTCCATCTATCGTTTTTCCAAAATCTTTGCTGAGTATGTGAATAGAGCAGTTAGCTTGCTGTATAGCATTATCAATCTCGCTCGAAAAGCCATTTTCAATAGCAGAAGATTTTTGAATATTTATTAAATCTATTCCTGCTCTTTCTAAAATAGAAAGCACATAATCGCGATGTGTTTCGCTTTCATCAAAATTACAAGAGAGAAATATTTTAGGAGTACTCGGTTGAGACATATAAGCAAATGTACCTTTTTTATTGAATAGTTAGAGTGATACCTTCTATGCTTCTTCGGGTTCCATCAGGCGTTCTTACTTTTACTTCATCAATATAAATTTTTTGACCAGCCTTCAAATTGTTTATCATTTTTTTCATGCTTTCATTTATTCTATCACTATCCTCTTCAATGGAAATAATTTGTCCGCCTATCATTGCAGTCATCACAAAATAAACCACACGAGTATTTGTATTGAATACAATATCTTTATATTCATCTATCTTTTCCGCTTTCAATAAATCTTCTTTCTTAATTTTCCCCGAACCCGTTATTCCTTTTAGAGATGCCGTTGGGTTGGGAATGCGTTTTACTCTGAAATTGATAGAGTCAAGAAATACTTCTTTGTCATCTTCTTTGGAAAAAATATTTATTGTAATCGCACCTCCTCCTTTTACCATCACACTATATTTGCCATTCTCTCCTTTTATTGTACCTTGTTTCTCATCCATAATGGCTTTTATTTTATCAGGAGAATATCCTGAAACAGCAATTGAAACTGGGTTTTCCACACCGATATATAATACATTCATTTTATCGGCTGAAGCAACAACCAAAGGTTTGCCGTTGTCCTGTTGCTTGCATCCAAGTATTGATAGCAAGAGAATTGGGAATAAATTTTTCATAAAATTGCTTTATCAAAAAAATTAAATTTATTTTATCTTAAGTAAAATAGGAGTTAGATTTCTGATACTTCCATCTGGTCCTTTAACTTTTATCTGCTCAACAAAAACTTTAGCCCCAGGTTGTAGCTTTTGAATCATAGATTTCATTCCTTCAGTAAACTGAGAACTATTGCTAACTACTTCAGTTATAACTCCAGCAATATTTGCAGACATATAAAACGAAACCACTTCAAATTTTAAATCAAAATCAAAATTAGAAATCTTAACATCTACTCCTTCTGCTTTCATTAGTTCGTCTTTTGAAATAGAAGCATCTCCAGTATAATTACCAATATATGCTTGCGGATCAGCAATTCTTTTAACTCGAAATTCTTGTGAGCCTACTTTTTCACTGTCAGCCATGATGGTGATTGTTGCTTCTCCTGATTCAACAGGTTTGGCAATAAATTTTCCGTTACTGCCTTCAATAGTTCCATTGCTTATAGAAGCAGTTATTTTATCAGCAGGAATATCTGATACAGTAATTGTTACCGGATTTTCAACTCCAACATAAAGAACATTCATTTTATCGGCAGCCACAGAAACTACACGAGCAGTAGGATTTCCTTCCTGACTAATTGCATGTCGCATAAAAAATATAGTTAGAATACTTCCAATGATTATTGCAAAAAATACATCACGCAAATAAGTATATTTTTCCTCTGCATTTTTTGAAGAGCTCATGTATAAAGGAAAATGAACCAACATTAATATAGCAGCACCAAGAATCAGCAAGATAGAAGCACTGGTCCAATGCTGAATTTTAAATATCAAACCAAGAGAAATTAACAATGCTCCCAAAAATCCGGTGATAGCAACTGATTTATTAGCAGCCCAATTTTCCTTATTCATTTTATCCATAAGAGACATGGGAAGAAAAACAATAGCAAAAGCAGCAAAACCCAATACCAACAAAATACTTGCTCCAGCCCAATGTTCAATTTTAAATATAATTCCTAAATTAATTAATGCAGCAGACAAGCCAAGAGCATAATGCATTGTCAAGGACTTTCCTCCATTTGCATCAGCTAGTTTATTGGCAATAAAAACAAAAAAATAAATGCTTAAAAATCCTCCCGAGATTATCATTGTCATGTTAGCTCCGGTCCAGTGCATAATTTTAAATACTGCGGCTACTACCGTCAGCAATGCTGCGATATAACCAATGGTGTTAGAGGAATTTTTCATGGCTTTTAGAGTTTAGGGTTTATGATTTTAGTTTATTGTTATTCAAATGTAATATTTGTATACATCCAATTTCAATGATTCACAACAACTTTTTCAGTTACCGAATTATTTTCAGTTTGTATGGTTATGAAATAAATTCCATTGCTCAAGTTTTGAGTAGAGATGTTATGTTTTCTGTTTGCCCGTTTTATTTGTTCTCTTTTAATTTCTTTTCCGTTGATGTCCGTAACAATAATTTGAGATGCTAATAAAAGCTCTCCTTCTATTGTTAGTTGATTATTTGAAGGGTTCGGATAAATAGAAAATTTGTTTTGTTTTTCTATTTCGTTTGTGTTTACTAAAACAGTTGATACTCCATTTGCAAAAGTATATTCGCCTAACATGAGCGTATCTAAAGTCATGTATCCATATTTTGAATTTCCAGTTCCAGTTTTTGTTCGTTTATATTGAGGAAATTCTGTCCAATCATATCCTGCATTTTTTCTATATAATAGAATAATGCTATCCGTTGAAATAGTAAATAAATCATTATCTAAATTTCCACCACCACCACTGGTAATGTTTCTTCCATCGAAATACATCACAGCAGTAGCATCAAAATTGAAAGGCAAGATCCCATCAACTTTCCATGAGCGATAATTTGATAATCTATAATTTTTAGAAACATCTTTCATAGCATCAGGTGCACCATAGTTATGTGTAATGCGAATAAATGCAGAATCGGAAATAGTTTTCACTGTTAATCTCATCCTTTCATACATGTTTAAATTAAAATGATTACCTGTAGTTTTAAGTGTTTTTGAGGCATATAAGGAAGCGTCTGAAATTTTTTCTTCTTTGTTGAGCATTGCCATTATAGGGCTAATTGGTATTGTGAACATAGCAGAGCTTGTATTTCCGCTTACTATCATTTTTTTTGTAACCTCATTCCAAGCAGCATCTTTAAAAGTTATTTCCAAAGGAACATTATTATAATAGGAAGTAGCTCCATCCAATTTTTGCTTTATATATACTGTAACGTCATAATTTGAAGCATTGGGAATAACAGTAAAAGAATCAACAGAGAAATTAGCCCATCCTGGTTTAAAAACCCAATCATTAAAAAAATCAGTAAGGTTTTGTCCGGATGATGCAGCAAGGTTATCGCGAAATTTATAACTGTTTACATCCTTGTATTGGTTATTTGTTAAATGATATTTTAATCCGTCAAAAAAAGCTGTATCGCCCATATATCCTCTTAAAGAATGTGCTACATCAGCGCCTTTTCCATATACCAAATCGGAGTCATAAGTATTAGCAGAAGAAACAGGAGAAATAGGAAGGTAGCCTCCATTGCGAATATGGGTGTAGTGTATTAAATCTTCATGTAGCGTTCTAATGGCACTTTTATATGCATTATTTCCATTCATCCCTTCAATAAAAACATATTCCGAATAAGTTGCCATTCCTTCGTTAAGCCACATATCACCTGCTGTTTCACATGTTGCCAAATCACCAAACCAGTGATGTGATAATTCATGTGCCATTATATCTTGATACGATAATGTTCCATCAGCAAAAGTTCTTGGATAGGCAATAAGTGTAGCATGCTCCATTGCTCCTGCTGCAAATGGAACCATTGCATATCCTACCTTATCCCACAGATATGGACCATAGCGGTCTTCATAAATACTCAGTGCATTTTTTAAATTAACAAATGAGTTTTTTACGTTTGTGGTATCACTTGCTAATGCAGCAAGCACAATTGGAGTTGTTCCATTTATTCCATTGAAAGTTTGATTTACCTGAGTGTAATTACTTACTGCTACACACGCCAAATAAGTTGGAATTTCCTTATTCATTAACCATTTTCTGTATCTATTGGAACTTGCGTCAGTTGTATCTGAAGTTAATGTGCCATTGCAATAAGCAATTTTTCCTGCATTGGTTTTGATATTGAATTCATAAGTAGAACGCTCTACAAAATTGTCGAAGCATGGAAACCAAACTCTTCCAAAGTTGTGTGGTTCTGCATCAAATCCAACTCCAAGGTTATATGCATATCCACTTTGAAAATAAAATCCTCCCCATGAGGCATCAGCTTTGGGAGTTCCTTGATAATAAACGGTTACTTCAGATGTGTCTGTATTATTTAAAGCTGATAAAAGCGATACAGATAATAAAGTGTCATTAAATGAATAGGAGAGAAGTGTATTGTTTTGTTTAATTGAATCAACGGTGAGTTTTAATAAATCTAAATTTATTTTATCTACTCCATTTATTTTCGGTGTAAATTTTATAACAGTATTTCCTGAAATTTTCTTGTTTGTAAAATCGATAATTGTTAGATTAAGAGTGTAGTTTAAAATGTTGATAGTGTCACTACGGCTATTGTTTGCAGCAGTTTTGAAGCTTTCGGGTAATTTGTATTCAGCAGATTTAATTTTGCTGCAAAAATTTTGAGCGAATGAAAATGTATTTAACAAAATCATTCCTAAAAGAAAGCATATCTTTTTCATGGAAATAAATATTGGTAGATAAAGATAGTAAAAAACAAACAATATTCTATTCCTAAAAGTATTTCATACTTATTTAGTTCTTAGAAAATTTTACTAAAATATTTTTAACAGCATCTTTGTGAATTGTGAATGACATCATTTTTAGTTTTACAAAATCTTCATGGTAATAATAATACCCCTTGCTGTTTTGGTTATTATGTCCACTCGACCCTGAATCTTTTATTAGATACCACATTCCATTTGGTTTTTCGAGATAACCTACCAGATGGAGTGCATGATCATCTGTTGTAGTTCCAATTGAAAAACGTAGCTGACGAGCATTTTCATCAATATAAGCTGAAGGAATATCATAAGTAGGAACCATTGCTACTCCAAGTTTTGAATTGATACCACTTTCTGAAACATCTCCTCCTATTGATATAGTATATCCATTTGCAATAGAATTTTTAATGATGTTCATATAATCATCCAATGGTAGATTGTAATAACTAGCATCTCTCCACCAGTTGTCGGGTACCTTATATTCTGCTTGAGTCCAGTAAGGTTTTTCCATCAATGACATAAAATCTACATATTCATCTGGATTAAGAGTTGTAACATCTTTCATATAATCAAGTGGGGTCAATTTTCTTCCGTTTACCATTGTATATGATGGTGGCTCTCCAATGTGGAAATTCATAATTGATTTTACTGTTGCTACTGCTTGCGTTTCATTCCAAGCATTTTGTGATTTCATACTTTGCAGGTAATTATATATTTCATCAAACATTTTTCTGTGGTCTGGGTATGGTTGACCAATTTTTAATCCGCTATATGCTGTTTGTGGAAGCACGCCATATTTTTTCATCATCTTTGCTACTGCATTTGTTTCGGAACCTTCACCAACAAATGATTCTCCTCTTGTACGAACAAATTCTTTTGTTTTCTCTACATATTCATAATATACAGTAAACATTTCGGAAAGACGTATTTGTTGTTTTGTTAAACGATAAATTTCTGCTTCGTAAAATGAAGTTGTAGCAAAGCTCCAGCAGGTGTTAGTCATACCTTGAGAAACAGGTTCATTAATCCAAACGCTTTTAAATTCACTCGCTGATTTTGGAATATCCATATTTGAATAATCCATTGCTAATGATTTTCTAGATTCTTCTTTTGGTTGATTGAATA
>CAYPEC010000007.1:7046-23835 GCA_964409625.1 uncultured Bacteroidia bacterium
GGGATGGTATGTTTTAATATTTTCAGTTAAACCATATTTCACAGTTTCTTCTTCTGCTTGAAATGTTCCGAATATTTTATCCCAAATAATAAAAACCATCCCCATGTTTTTATCAAGGTATTTTACATTTGAACCATGATGAACTCTATGATGTGAAGGTGTTGACATAAAATATTCTAAAAATCCAAGTTTACCTAGATATTGTGTGTGAATTAAAATTCCATAAATCTGTGTAGCTGCATACATAAACATAATATCCATTCCGCTAAATCCAAATAAGGAAAGAGGTATGAAATAAATAAAGCGATACAATGGCTGAAACACTGAAGAACGGAATCCTACAGTAAGATTAAATTCTTCAGAAGAATGATGTGTAATATGAACTGCCCAAAACAATCTACAATAGTGGTCTACATAATGTAATACATAAAAAGCAAAATCTTGAGCAATTAATAAAATAGTCCAATATAAAATCTGATTTTCAATTTGAAAAAAGTGGAATTGATAAAAGTAGTTTAGTACAAGTAAGCAAACTCCTCTCACTAAAATATCCAAGGAAAAATTAAGTACAGATAAATAAATATTGGCAAGAGTTCCTTTGGTAGTGTAGTAATGCTTTTCGTGAAAATAACTTAATATTATTTCAAGTCCTATAATTACTATATATATAGGAGTGGTAATTTGAAGTAACAATAATTCTCTAAACTCGTTCATCTGTATTTTTCTGTTTTTTCCTTAATTGATACATCAGCATTTTTGCGTTGCTGAATTTTTATAATGGATATGGTTTCATCAGCACCATTATCATAACAAGCTTGCTGGGCTTGCTTAATAACTTCCATAATTTTATCATATTCTCCTTCCATTACAGTTTCAAATGGGCAAACTTCATACTTAATTCCTGAATTATTTATTACTTCAATGGCTTTGTCAATAATCTTGTAAGCATTGATATTATTGCCTTTAGGAAGTATTTGAAATGCAATATTTACGATTTTTTCCATCTTAAATTTTCGAAGTGTAAAGGTAGATAAAAATCTTATTTTTTGATATCTTCTGTAATCCTTTGATGCAAGGTGTTTCAGTAAAGGTTATTAACAAAAACCCTATTTATCAACAATCTTAAAAGAATTGTGTCCTAAGTCTTGCACAGGTCAATGCTTTTGTCTAAGTTAGCGTTGTTAAATAAATAATGTTAAACCCTAAAAAACAAAACACACATGAACAAAGCAGAATTAGTTCAAGCAATTGCTACAGAAACTAAATTAACAAAAGCAGATGCAGAAAGAGCATTAAACGGATTTATTAGCGCAACTTCTAAAGCCCTAAAAAAAGGTGATAGAGTAGCTCTTGTAGGTTTCGGTTCTTTTTCAGTTGCAAAGCGTTCAGCTAGAACAGGAAGAAATCCTCAAACAGGAAAAGCTATCCAAATTAAAGCTAAAAAAGTAGCTAAATTTAAAGCTGGTGCTGAATTAGCAAAAACTGTAAACAAGTAATTGCTTTTAAACTAATAAAAAAAGCCCTGCGAATTCGTAGGGCTTTTTTTATTTTCAATAATTTGAATTATTTGTACCACTTCTGATTTGATATCATAAGTGCTTCTTGAACGGTTATTCGAACACCATTGTTATATGCTGCAACAAAAGGTCCAACAACTCCCTTGCTCATTAAATTGTCTCTATAATCTTTTGCTTGTTTATAATCTGAAAAACCACCAACGGTATATTTTGTGAATCCTTGCTGCATTTCTGTATAAACAACATCACTTAATTTTAGTGCTGATTGAAGTTGTTGTGCTGTCTTTGCGTTTTGTAATGCAGCTACTTGAACTTTATATATAATTCCTTTTTGCGAAGAAGGAAGATTTGTAATTGACATTTCCTTTTCAAGATTTTTGTTGTCTCCGTTTGAATTTGAATTGGTATTGCTATTTGAATTTGTAGAATCAATTTTAGTTGTACTTGAGCTTTCTACTGGTCTTGGTTGGATATTTTGAGCATTTAGTACGATAGAATTTGGGCCAACGGAAGATTTTTGACTCTCGTTATTTTCAATATAAGAAAATTGTCCATATATTTTTTTAGTGCCAATAATGCTATTGTTTAATAATACTTTGTAAGAAAGTTTTATTTCACTTGGTTCTTTAGGAATTGTAATCCAAACAAACTTTGCTTTCTGATTAACAAAAGTAAATGAAGCACCGGCAGTTTCAATTGGAGTTACACTAAATCCATCTGGAATATTTTCTTGCAGTTTTGCAAATCCTTTTAAATCATCTTTCTTTAATAAAATTTCAACGATAAACTCACTGCCTTTTACAGTATCGCCTGGTACAGTTCTAATGTATGTAATGTTTGGATTTTCGTTTTGCTTTTTATATACAGTATCCATTACTTGTTTAAAAGTAATATGGTTTTCATCATTTTTTTTATCAATGTTTACTTCTGTTATTGTTGTTGCTGGGGCGTTTTTTGTTCCACTCTCTATTATTTCAGCAGCAGTTTCAGTTGTAGCAGTTTGAGTTTGTTGAGTTGTTGAATCGGTTGCTTTTGTATCCGTAGTTGTTACTTCTGGTTGAGTTGTTTCTTGAGGATCATCATTTGTTATGTTTATAGACATTGGGCTTACATCCACGCTAAATTTTTCATTTTCTGAAACGTAAGAAAATTTACCTCCTATTGTTTTACTTCCTATAACATTTGCAGCCACTGATATTTTATAAGATATTTTAAATTGCTGTTCTGTAGGAAGGTTTGTCCATAAAAATTTTACAATTTGTTTGTCGAATGTAAAAGATGCTCCAGCATTATTAATAGCTGTTGCTGTAAATCCTTCGGGAAGCTCTTGTTGTAACTTCGCAAAGTTATTCATGTCGCCTTTGTTTATTGTAAGCTCTATTGTGAAATCAGAACCTGGTTTAGCAGAAGAAGGCCCTACTTGCTGGATAGAAACATTTCCTGCAAATAATAAATTCATTAAATAAACTCCAACTACATTCAATAAAAAAGTAATATACTTTATCATAATAATATGTTTTTAATTAACAAACCGGACACTTTAAGCCAAGTGTACAATACAAAACTATTGCAAAATGAAATAAAATTAAAATACACTGGGTTCATTTACAAACAGAAAGATGTTAATAATCATGGTTCCTTAAAAATTAGAAATTTGGTTTTAATGTGTAGCGTGAATAAAAATCAGTTATTACTTTTACGGCTTCATCAGCTGTGTCAACAAGGGTAAGCAATTCCATATCTTCAGTCCCTACATTTTTTTCTTTTTCAAAAACCATTTCTTTTATCCATGTAATCATTCCTCCCCAGTATTCTTTGCCAACTAGTACTACTGGAAAATGAGCTACTTTGTTTGTTTGTACCAATGTGATTGCTTCGAAGAGTTCGTCAAGCGTTCCAAATCCTCCTGGTAGTGCAATAAAACCTTGAGAGTATTTTAAGAAAATTACTTTTCTTACAAAAAAGTAATCGAAGTTTATTACCTTGTCATTGTCTATAAATGTATTTGGGTATTGCTCAAAAGGAAGAATTATATTCAGTCCAACTGATTTTCCTCCTCCAGCTTTTGCACCTTTATTGGCGGCTTCCATAATTCCTGGTCCCCCACCTGTTATTACTCCAAATCCTTCGCGAGTAAGTTTAAAAGAAATTTCTTCGGCTAGTTTGTAATACCTGTTATCTGGTTTCGTACGGGCCGAACCAAATACTGAAACACATGGACCTATACGACTCATTTTTTCAAATCCTTCAACAAACTCAGCCATGATTTTAAAAATTTGCCAGGAGTCACTTGCTTTGATATCATTTCCATCTTTCGATTCGAATGCCCTTCTTATTCTATCTTCATCTTTATTTGTCATACAATAATTTTAATGCCTTAAATTAATTCTTTTTTTAGAAACTTTGCAGTATGGCTGTTTTTATTTTTTATTATTTCTTCAGGAGTTCCTTCAACAATTAAAGCCCCACCGCCTTCCCCGCCTTCTGGACCTATGTCAATAATATGATCGGCAACTTTAATAATATCCATATTGTGTTCAATTACTACAACTGTATTACCTGAATCAACAAGTTTATTTAATACTTCTAGCAGTATTCTTATGTCTTCGAAGTGTAAGCCTGTTGTTGGCTCATCTAAAATATAAAATGTATTTCCTGTATTTTTTTTTGATAATTCTGTAGCAAGTTTAACTCGTTGAGCTTCGCCCCCAGAAAGTGTAGTGCTTTGTTGTCCTAGAGTAATATATCCAAGTCCAACTTCTTTTAATGTTCTTATTTTTTGAAGAATACTCGGAATAGATTCGAAAAAATCTACAGCCGTATCAATGGTCATATTTAAAACATCGCTGATCGATTTTCCTTTGTATCGAATTTCAAGTGTTTCACGATTGTATCTTTTTCCATTACAAGTCTCACAATTAACATAAACATCAGGAAGAAAATTCATTTCAATTGTTCTTACTCCTCCGCCTCTACAAGTTTCACATCGCCCTCCTTTTACATTAAACGAAAATCTACCTGGTTTATATCCTCTAATTTTCGCTTCTGGAATTTCGGAAAATAAATTTCTTATATCTGCAAATACATTTGTATAAGTTGCAGGATTTGAGCGTGGAGTACGTCCAATAGGCGATTGGTCAATCTCGATTACTTTATCAAGATGTTCAATTCCTTGAATTCCTTTATGTGGTAGAGGTTTTTGATTAGAACGATAAAAGTAATTTACTAATACAGGATAAAGTGTTTCGTTTATTAAAGAAGATTTTCCGCTACCAGAAACTCCTGTTACGCAAATAAATTTTCCTAAAGGTAGTTCAACTGTAATATTTTTAAGATTATGTCCGTGAGCATCTTTAATAATTAAAAATTTCCCATTTCCTTTTCTTCTTTTTCTCGGTACTTCAATTCGCTTTACTCCATTAATGTAATCAGTAGTGAGGGTGTGAAACTTTAAAAGTTCTTTCGGACTTCCTTGGGCTACAAGTTTTCCTCCATGAATTCCTGCGCCTGGACCAATATCTAAAACATAGTCTGCATTTAAAATCATGTCTTTATCATGCTCAACAACTATTACCGAATTTCCAATATCTCTTAAATCTTTGAGTGCTTTTATTAATTTTTCATTATCTCTTTGGTGTAAACCGATACTTGGCTCATCTAAAATGTAGAGTACACCAACTAATTGTGAACCAATTTGCGTTGCAAGTCGAATTCTTTGTGCTTCACCGCCCGATAGGGTTTTAGCGCTTCTGTTTAATTTCAAATAATTTAATCCTACATCCATTAAAAAGTCAATGCGAGAATTAATTTCTTTTAAAACTTCTTTTGCAATAATTTTATTTTTTCCTTCAAAATAATTGTCAAGATTTTTAAACCATTTTTGAAGTTCGCTTATATCCGTTTCAGAAAGTTCAGCTATGTTTTTGCTGTTAATCTTAAAATGAAGTGCTTCTTTTTTTAAACGAGTTCCTTTGCATTCTGGGCAATCTATTTCGTTCATGAATTCCTGAATCCATCTTGTAGTAGAGGGATTAACATTTTCTTCTTCTTGGCGAGATAGAAAATTTATAATTCCTTCGAACGATAAAGAATAGCTTGTAGCTTGACTATCAGCATGAGTTTTCACTTTTAATACTTCATCTGAACCATACAGAATAGAATTCAAAGCATGTTCTGGAATGTTTTTAATTGGATCATCTAATGTGAAATTGTGTTTTTCGGCAATGGCTTCAATTTGCCTAAATATCCATGTTTGCTTGTATTCTCCAAGTGGTGTAATGCCAGCTTTTCGAATGCTTCTATTATTATCTGGAATGATTTTTTTAATGTCAATTTCCAGTATATGCCCAATTCCATTGCACTTTTGGCAGGCCCCATAAGGTGAGTTAAATGAAAATAAATTTGGTGCTGGCTCATCGTATGAAATTCCAGAAGTTGGACACATTAAAAATTTACTAAAAAAACTTACTGAATTTGCATCATCAGCTAATTCTAAACTTTGAACCATTATACTTCCCTTGGCATGTTTCATAGCTAGATTAACAGATTCTGTTAGTCGCTGTTTCATTTCATCGTTAACAATAATTTTATCAATTACAACTTCAATGTCATGTATCTTATATCTGTCGAGTTGAAAACGAGATGTAATTTCTCTCACTTCACCATCTACTCGTACTCTTAAAAAACCTTGTTTACTTATTTGTTCAAATAATTCTCTATAATGTCCTTTTCTGCCTTTAACAAGCGGAGCAAGAATATTTATTTTTTGGTTGTTATATTTTTTTAGAATTACATCAATGATTTGGTCAGTTGAATAACGCACCATTTTTTCACCCGTAACATAGGAGAAAGCATCGCCCACTCTTGCAAAAAGCAAGCGCATAAAATCATAGATTTCTGTTATTGTTCCAACTGTGGAGCGAGGATTTTTACTTACTGTTTTTTGCTCGATAGATATTACAGGACTTAGTCCAGTAATTTTGTCAACATCTGGTCTTTCCATTCCACCAAGGAATTGGCGTGCATAAGAAGAAAATGTTTCAATGTATCTTCTTTGACCTTCGGCATAAATTGTATCAAATGCTAAAGAAGATTTTCCGCTTCCGCTTAATCCGGTAATAACTACAAGTTGATTGCGAGGGATAATTACATCAATATTTTTTAGATTGTGTACTCTAGCGCCAACTACTTCAATAAAATTAGATTGCTCTAGATTTTTATAAGTATCAGCAGAATTGTTTTTTTTTAACGTAGGAGTATCTTGCATTACTTATCGTTCTTGAGGAAAATCACTAACTCTTGGCCAGATTTTAATTGTTCGTGTTCTGGAAGTAGGTTCCACATTTTAAGTTGGTCATCAGATATTTTATATTGTTTGGCAATGCTTGAAATTGTTTCACCTTCTTTAACAATATGGATTATGTCAGGTTTTGCTTTAAATGCAGGTTGAATTGACTTTGATGTATCGTTAGAATTTATGGTGTTTAACTCTTCGTTATTCATGTCTGCAAAATAAGTTTCATTAAATCCACTTTTCGGTAAAGTAATTTTATATGTTTTTTTATTCGGATTTTTCAAATAATTTTTTCTTAACCAAGGATTAAATGTTTTTAATATTTTGTAGGATATGTTTTGTGAAATTGCAAAGTCTGCAAAATCTACTACCGAAGAGTCAATCTTGATTTTATAAGTTTGAAGATTTGGATATAGGTCTTTTTTACGAAGAATATAACCATAATTAGATGGCTTACTTATGATTTCTTTTGTAGAAAGAATTCTGAAAATATATCGACTAGTTTCTTCATTTAAAAGCAAATCATAATAATTGTCTGCTTTTTGTTTTTTTAATTGATTTTCAATTCCTCCCATTCCAAGATTGTATGAAGCTGCGGCTAAGGTCCAACTTCCAAATTTTTCGTATGCTTCTTGAAAATATTTACATGCTGTTTCTGTTGATTTTTCAACATTATAACGCTCATCAACTTCTTCATTTATTTCTAGATTGTAATATTTTGCGGTGCTTTCAATTAGTTGCCAAAAACCAGTTGCGCCTTTTGGAGAAACTACATTTGATAAATTACTTTCAATTAAAGCAATGTACTTAAAATCTTCTGGAATTCCATTTTTCTTAAGAATAGGTTCGATAATAGGAAACCATCTGTTTGCTCGTTTATGAATTAAAATTGTTTGTGATTGGAAATAGGTACTTACCAATAATTCTCTGTCTATACTTTCTCTGACAGTAAAATCATTTATAGGAACGCCTTCTCCAGCAAAGTTTAAGTCCTTTGGAATATTTACTCCAAATACTTTATAGTTTGCATTAAAATATTCTGAATAAGATTTATCATCAAGTTTTTCTTTTGATGAAAAACTAAATACTTCAACTATCAATGCCAAAAATAGAACGCCTACAACCGATACAATGTGTTTGCGTGATTTTAAGATGAAGTTGTATAATCTATTTAAGTAACTGTTCATTAATTTCTTCTTTTTGTTTTGGCTTTGATATTTTTGTTGTGGTGTATAAACCCACAAATACAATCACAATATATGATCCAAAAAGTATAATGTGTAAATAGTTCCAAGCGGGTAAATATTTTATAATAAAGAGCGTTAAAATCATTGATAAGAAAGATAAACCTGCAAACACAATAGCTACTTGAGAATCGCTTAAGCCAAGATAGGATAGGTGATGTGTTGTGTGGTCTTTTCCTCCAACAAAAGGCGATTGTCCACGCATAATTCGATTAATTACAACTGATGTAGTATCGCTAATGGGAACTATAAAAGTTAAAACAGCTACTAATAGTTGTTTTGATTGAACTATTTTTCCTTGCGAATCAGGAGTATTCCAGAAATAAATAATTCCAATGGCTGCCAAAAAGACTCCTAAAAATTGACTTCCAGTATCACCCATAAACATTTTTGATGGATGCCAATTGTAATAAAGAAATCCTATTAGAGCGGCAATCATTCCAATTAAAATTAAAATATGCTCATTCATAAAATGTTCATTGAGGTATAAAATAAAAAGCGTTGCAAGGCAAATAGATAAAGCAACGGTTGTTGTAATCGCATCCATATTATCTAGCATATTTATTGAATTCATTAATCCAACAACCCATAAAACAGTGAAAGCGTAGTTCATATATTCATTAGGAAAAACCGAGATATAGGTTCCACTAATAATTAATATAAACGAACAGAGTAGTTGTGCTAAAAATTTCAAAAAAGGTTTGGTATCATAAGCATCATCAGCTAATCCCATCATAAAGCCTAATGTGCATGCTCCTATTAAGCCAACCATTTTTTTGTTTAGTAAAATTGTGCTTTGCGGGAAAAAAATAGAATAGAAGGCAACCGACATTAAAAAAATTATAAAAAAACTAAAACCTCCAAGAGCAGGTTTTGCCGCACTTGTCCAGCGAATCACTTTTTCGACATTATTTCTAATTCCGAGAGTTTGAGCAAATCGAAGAAAAAGTCCATTTATCAAAAACGAAAAAAATGTAGCGCCTATAAAATAGGAGCAGTAAATAAGGGTGATGTAAAAATTTTCGTCCATTAATAATTTTATTTAAACGAGGCGTGAAATTACGAAAAATAGAGTTTAGAACAAACTATTAAATTCTTTTAGGCGTTTGCCATGTTTGTCTTTGTCAGAAAGTATCGGGTTTTCTATTCCCCAATTGATATTTAAATCTGGATCGTTCCAATAGATTGAATCTTCTGATTCTTTATTATAAAAATTTGAACATTTGTATGAAAAGATGGTGTTATCTTCAAGTGTTGCAAAGCCATGTGCAAAGCCAGTTGGAATAAAAAATTGCAATTGGTTTTCTCCACTCAACTCACAACTATAGTGTTTTCCAAAAGTTGGTGAATTCTTTCTGATATCTACTACTACATCTAATACTTTACCTTTAATTACGCGTACTAACTTTGCTTGAGCAAATGGATTATTTTGAAGATGTAAGCCTCTTATAGTTCCTTTTTGAGATAGCGATTGATTATCTTGGACAAAATCTATATTAATTCCATTTTGAGTAAATATATTTTTATTAAATGATTCAAAAAAGTATCCTCTTGAATCTGTAAATACTTTTGGTTTAATAAGTAGAAGTCCTTTAATAGGGGTTTTAATAAATTCCATAGGTACTATGCGGCTTCTTTTTTCTTAAATATTCTAGAAAAAAGGCTTTGTTTTTTCATTTTTTTAGCCGAATCATCATAATAACCATATCCATAACCATATCCGCCATAACCATATCCATACCCATATCCGTAATTATATCCATATATATTTCTTTCGATATCTACTCCATTTAAAATAACTGAAAGTTTTTTAATGCCACTTTCATTATAAAGTCTATCTAGGTTGTGAATGAAATTTCTTTTTGAATAATCTGCACGGAAAATATAAATAGGGTAATCAGCTTTTTTAATCATTTCAATACCATCGGTAACTAGCCCTACAGGAGGATTATCAATCATCACTATATCATACATTGTTTTGAGCTTTTCCACAATTTTATCCATATCAGGGCTAAGAATTAGCTCTGATGGATTTGGAGGTACTGGACCAGCGGTAATAAAATCAAGACCTTCTAATTGGCTTTTTTGAATACATTCTTCCAATTTATCTCTACCAATTAAAAGTGAGCTCATTCCTTTGTGATTTTCAGCTTGAAAACCTTTGTGAATTTTCGGCTTTCGCATATCTAAGTCAATAATTATAACTTTTTTACCTGAATATGCAATTATACCTGCAAGGTTAATTGCAACGAATGTTTTTCCTTCGCCAGATATTGTGGAGGTAAGTGCAATGGTTTTAGGGCCAGGCGTATTTGAAATGAACTGCAAATTGGTTCTAATGGAACGGAAAGATTCTGCTATTAAAGATTTCGGATTTTTGTCAACTAAAAGCTGAGATACTGGGATATCTTTGGAATACTTTGGAACTATACCGAGTGTGCTTATTGAAGATTGTGTTCCTTTTGTAATTTCATTTAAAGAATTTACTTCGTTATGGATTATATACTTTATAAGGATAATTAAAAGACCAAATAATAAACCGATAATTGTAAACGCTGAGATTATAACAATTCTGACTGGAGATAGAGGAGAAGATGGCGTGTAGGCGGGCTCAAGCATAATGCTTCTCGATACATATCCAGCCATGGTTATCGAATACTCTGTTCTTTTTTCCAACAACATATTGTAGTACTTTTCATTTATCGTGAAATTTCTTTGCATTTTAGAAAGTTCAATTTTTGAAATTGGTAAATCTCTAAAGTTGTTTTCAATTTCATTAGACCTTTGAAGGTATTGTAACCTGTCAAATTCAAGTTGCTTTTTGTAATTGTTGATACTTTCTATTAGAAGCTTTTTTTGTATTTCAATTTGAAAATCTACATTGTCAATAGAGGGGTTATTCGGAGTGATTGCATAAAGGGCTCCTTGCTTCATTAGTATCAACCTTTGAATTTCTTTGATGATTTCAGTAATGGTTTGACTTTTTATATTAACAGATGCAAGTATACTAACAAGAGTGTATGTGTCTATACTATTGCTAGTTTTAAGTTTATTTAAGATATTCTCTATTGCGTTAATTTGAATTTCTGCGGACAAACTTTGCATTTCCATTTCACTATATCTGTTTACGGATGCATTTGCTAGGTCAGTATTTACAGATGCTCGACTTCGAAGTTGAAAATCTCTAATATTGTTTTCCGCATCTGTAAGATTTCCATAAACGATTACAATTTGACTATTAATGAAATCTATTATCCCTTGGTTTCCAGCACCCTTTCTTTCTTTATCATAAATCCCAAATTCTTCCGCTACCAAATTTACAACTTCGGCAGTTTTCCTTGCATTGAAATCTTTGAATGATATTCTTATGGTTTTAGCTGAGGCGTTATATTCCCTTGCTTCTAAATTGCTGTGATAATTTGAAAGCAAAGTTTCTATATTGTTGATTGTAAAATAAAGTTTTGTTTTTTCTTGCTGTAAATTAATTGCATAAAAATTAACATTCGTGATTTTTATTAAGCCAAATCCAACATCTACAAATGAATTAGGTTTAAACTCGGTGCTGTAAGTTTTATTTTTTATTGTGAATGAGATTGTTCCTTTTAGTCTTTCATGGAAAGAAATCCATATTTTTTCGTCTTTTAATTCAGGAGATATATTTTTAAACTCTACCTTATAATTAGAACTTTGATATTGTTCGTTTTCCTGAAATGTACCTACTGCATAATACGAAATTTCCAAAGGGAGTTTTAGCAAGACTCGTTTGAAAAAAATGGGCGATTTTAAAAGTTCTATCCATTCATAAATTCCTTGTCCGCTTTCTGCAGCAGCATTATTCAAGTTTAGATATTTATTTGCATTTTCTTCATTTTTTATTTGGATAACACATCCTGCTTCATATGTAGGGGTTTTATACCTAAGGTATATTTTTGCTAATGCAAAACCTAAAATGCCTAAAAATATTGTTAAGATTAAATTTCTTTTTGCTATAAATAAAAATAAACCAAGCTCAAACTCATTACTAAAGCTTGAGATACGCTCCTTGTATCTTTCAAAACTTTCGGTTGATTTATTGATTTGTTCTTGCTGCTGCATAAATTAAACTACTTCGAAAATTTTTGGGTTATAAGTGCATAAGTTAGTAGCAAACTTGTAATTAAACTTAATACAGGGGTAATTTCATTTAAAATTTCTCTACTCACTCTAATTCTTGGTTCAACATAAATAATATCACCAGCTTGCAGTATTGTGTTTGCCTTTGATAAACCATCAATTTTTGATAAATCCATTAAGTAAACCTCTTGTTTTGTTCCAACGTTTCGTATTAGTTTTACTTTCCATGCTTTTCCATCGTCATATATTCCCCCTGCTAATGCAAGACCTTCTAAGAGGGTTGTATTGTCATTTTGCAAAGGTATAACACGTGCATTTCCATCACTACCGGGAAAAACAATCACTCTTCTGTTGTTTACAGTTATTAAAACAAAAGGTTTGATATAATATTCGGAATATTTTTGTTCAAGAAAGATTTGAGCCTCATTAATAGTTTGTCCGCTTAACTGGATTCTTCCTAAAACAGGAAGTTTAACAAATCCATATACATCTACAGGATAATCAATTGATCCCCCGGCATTTAAAGCTGAAGCAGCGCCTATGTTATTTATTTCCATTGAGGTGATATCAACTAACTTAAATCCATCATTAGAGAATAATCTAAAAGATAAAATATCATTGGGAGAAATTCTATATGCCTTATCTACCGAGTCTTTTAGCTGGGAATAATTATAATCCTTTGGGGTTTTTAGCATGATGCTTGGCTTCATATAGGTGCAACTTGAAAAAGCTGCAATTCCCAAGGCAACAATAATAAAGTGTTTTAATTTTTTCATAGAATGATTGCGATAACCCACAAAAGTAATAATTTTTAAGATTAATGATGATTTAAAATTGACAAGTAGAGCTTTTCCATTTTTGAACATAGTGCAGAATAATGAAATTTTTCCTTAACGTTTTCCCATCCTTTAACTGATAATTTTTTTCTTAAATCATCATTTTCTATTAACTCCAATAATTTTTCTGAAAATTGTTCTAAATTATTGTTTTCGCAAAGTAAAGCCGTTTCGCCTGCAATTACAATGTTTTCAGTGCCTCCAACATTTGTTGATATAATTGCTTTGTTTGCTGCCTGAGCTTCAATTAAACTTACTGGTGTGCCTTCATTAAATGATGTTAAAGCTACAATATCAGATCCTGCACAAACCCAATCGATATTTTTTATCCATGAAGTAAACGTAAGATTAGCTTTTTTATTATCTGTGTTAAAATCACTAATGGATATTCTAAGATTGGTTGCTAATGCTTCAATATTTTGTCTTTCTTCCCCATCACCAATAATAAACGCACGAACTTTTTTAGAGGTTTTATCAAGGACTTGCTTTAATCCATTCACAAAAAGAGCATGATTTTTTATGGGAACCAATCTTCCTATAATTACAATGGCAATTTCATCTTCGTCTAACAAGTAATGTTTTCTGAAATCTTTTCTTTTTTCATCCATGTTTTCTTGAAACTTTGATAAATCAAATCCAAGTGGTATTACATGAATTTTTTCAGGAGGACAAATTTTATGAATAGTTCCTAATTCATGTTTTTGCCTTTCACTTATTGCAACAATAGCGGAAGATTTTTTTGACAAATTTCTTTCAATGTTTTTGAAAATAGCAGTTTTTACTGGATTAAAATAAGAATGAAAAACATGACCATGAAAAGTATGAACAATGCCCGGCACTTTTAATTCTGAAGCCGCAAATCTTCCAATTGCTCCAGCTTTTGCAGCATGTGTGTGAACAATATCTGGCTTGAAATCACGAATAATGTTTTTAATTTTTCTATAAGCAACGATATCTTTAAAAGGATTAATAGAGCGGCTCATTTCAGGAATTATAACTGGCTCAATTCCTAAATTGCGTACAATAAATTCAGAACTTTCTTCGCTTTCATAATGAGTTCCTCCAATAAGAAGTGTTTCAAAATCTTTTGAAAGATATCTGCTTAAGTAAGCAGCATTATAGGTTGGTCCACCAAGATTAAAACGATTTATTATCCTTAATACTTTTGGCATCTATTCTTATTCGTTAATGTAATTTTTCCACCAGTTTTGAAAAACAACCAGCGCCCAAATCCTTGCTACTGAATCATTCGGACTTGAGGAGTAAAGTTGTTTTTTTAGTTTTTCTACTTCTAAATAATTGAAAATTCCTTGCTCTTCAATTAATTTTTTTGATAATAAATTTTCAATTTCCTGTTTTAGTTCTGTTCTGAACCATTTTAGCAGAGGCACTTCAAACCCCTGTTTTTTTCGATGATATAGCTCTTCAGGTAAATCTTTTCGGAATGCATCCTTCAGTATTTTTTTTCTTGAATGAGCATCAATTTTATAATTAGATGGAAGTGAAAATAAAAAATCTACAACCTTGTAATCTAAAAATGGAGTGCGAACTTCAAGTGAATTAGCCATACTCATTCTATCAACTTTTACAAGCATATCTCCTTCTAAAACTAATTTCATATCTGTTAGGAGATATGAATTAAAATCATCATTCAGATTTTTTAAAATAGAATGTTTTCTCTCTGCCAAAATTGAATTTTCTTTTTGGTTAATTAGCTTTAAAGCATCAATCTCTTTGGTAAAACCGGCCCATTGCCAATATCTTTCTTGCATAGATAAATTAAGTCCTTCCGAAAATTTTTGTAGTTGTCTGGACTTATTTCCAATTTTTGAGTTTCTCGATTTTGGAAGAATATTAAAAAGTGTTTTTCCGTTTTTGATTACAGAATTAGCGAACGAATTGTTTCTTGCTTTTAATTCAGCCGAATGCTTATTATATCCACCCATTAACTCATCAGCCCCATCTCCAGAAAGTGCCACTGTAACGTGTTTTCTTGTGTATTTGCTCAATATATTTACTGCCAATGCCGAAGAATCTGCAAAGGGCTCATCCATGTAATAAAGAGCATTGTGAAGATTTTCGTATAGGTCGTTTGTAGTTAATGAAAATTTAGTGTGATTTGTTTTCCATTTTTTTGCAACTAATTCCGCATAATGAGTTTCATCAAAATAGGGCTCATCTTTAAAGCCAATAGAAAAAGTATTTAGGTGTTTTGTTTTTTGCGAAGCAATAGCTGCAATAACAGATGAATCAATTCCTCCGCTTAAAAAGCATCCAAGCGGAACATCTGAAATCATGCGCCTTTCAACAGATTCATGCAAAAGTGTTTTTAGCTTTTCTTCTGCTTGATGATGAGTTAAAGGAGTTGTTACATTTTCAGAAAAAGGTATTTCGTAATATTTTTTAACCTCAATATTTTTATCCCGATAGCTATCGGGATGAATTTTTATAAAATGTCCTGCTTCTAATTTTTTAATGTGTTTGAAAATAGAATCAGGAGATGGAATGTAGTTTAGATGAAGATAGTTAAGCAAAGATGCTTCATCTATTTCTTTTGAAATTCCATATTTCAATAAAGATTTTATTTCGGATGCAAATGCAAATGTGTTTTCATCTGCTGCATAATGCATGGGCTTAACACCATATCTGTCGCGAGCTATAAATAATGACTCTTCTTCTTTATCATAAATAGCTAATGCAAAAAAGCCATTTAATTTTTCAAGACATTTTTCCTTTTCCTGAATATAAAGATTGAGTAAAACTTCTGTATCGCTTTCGGATTTAAAATGTGTATTTGAGGGCAATAGTTTTTTTAATTCTTTGAAATTAAAAATCTCTCCATTAAATGCAATTGTGTATCTGCCCGAACTATCTGTCATAGGTTGAGCGGCATTATTTGAAGTGTCTATAATGGATAATCTTCTGTGACCAAGGGCAACATTGTTGTGAAAAAATAATCCTTCGGCATCAGGACCTCTTTGATACATGGCATAAGTAGCATCGCTTGCAGAAGCAAGTTTTTTTTTGCCGTTATCCGTAAATGCTATTATTCCTGTTATTCCACACATAAAATCAGATTGGAAAATTAGGAATTAAAAATGAAATTCTTTTAGTCTTCAGAAATAAAACCTTAAACTATTTTCCTATACTTGCATCATGAAGTTATTTAAACCTACTTTCAATGCTGTTATTTCAGCTCTTGAGCAAATATTTGTTGAGCACAAATATGCTGATAAAGTTATTGAAAAAGTATTGAAACTGAATTCAAAATGGGGTGCGCGCGATAGACGTTTTATAGCCGAAACAACTTATGAAGTGGTTCGCTGGAAGCGTTTGTTGCAAGAAATTTCTTCTTCGCACGAAAACGATTTTACTAAACAAGTGTATGCTTATTTTATTCTGAATGATATTCGTTTGCCTGAGTGGGATGATGCAAAACACATTAACCCAAAAAAAGTAAAAGAACGATATGACCATTTAAAACAAGTTAGAAAAATCAGAGAATCTATTCCTGATTGGATGGATGAAGTGGGAGAGAAGGAACTTGGGAAATCTTGGCAGGCCGAAATTCATGCGCTGAATCAACAAGCTCCTGTGGTGCTGAGAGCAAATTCGCTTAAAACATCAGTAGATAAACTTCAGGCAATGCTTGCTGAAGATGAGATAGAAACTTTTTATGACAAAAATTATCCTGATGCTTTGGTTTTAAAATACAGACAAAACATTTTTAAGCACGAATCTTTTAAAAATGGTTTGTTTGAAGTGCAGGATGCTTCTTCGCAATTG
>CAYPEC010000008.1:0-23805 GCA_964409625.1 uncultured Bacteroidia bacterium
ATACTTACTTGTGGTTTCATGGTTTTAGGGGGGTTAATTGGTTTTTATTAGTTCTTTTGTTTTAAGAAGCGCGCTAACGTTTTCTTCTACTCGTTTAAGAACGCCTGAGACATCTGCTTTTATAAATTTTTCTCCTGTTATTTTTTCATATAGTTCAATATATCTTTCCGAAATAGAATTTATAACATCTTCCGTCATTTCCGGAATTTGTTCGCCTTCTTTGCCCTGAAAGCCATTTTCCATAAGCCATTCTCTTACAAATTCTTTGGAGAGTTGTTTTTGCGATTCTCCTTTTATCTGACGCTCTTGATACCCTTCTGAATAAAAATATCTTGATGAATCGGGTGTGTGTATTTCGTCAATAAGCATAATTTTTCCGTCTTTGTTTTTTCCAAATTCATATTTGGTATCAACAAGTATCAATCCTTTGCGGGCTGCAAAGTCAGTCCCTCTTTCAAATAAAGCGTGTGTGTATTTTTCAAGTTGCTCATAGTCATTTTCGGAAACAAGACCTTGTTTGATTATTTCTTCTTTGGAAATATCTTCATCGTGTCCGACCGATTCTTTGGTTGTTGGAGTGATAATTGGCTTCGGGAACTTGTCGTTTTCTTTCAATCCATCAGGCAATTTCACTCCACAGAGTTCGCGTTTTCCGTCTTTGTATTCTCTCCATGCGTGTCCTGAAAGATACCCACGAATTACCATTTCTACTTTGAACGGTGTGCATAAATATCCAACCGAAACCACCGGGTCGGGAACATCAATAATCCAGTTGGGAACAATGTGTGAAGTGGTTGCCATAAATTTTGCTGCAATTTGATTAAGAACCTGTCCTTTATATGGAATTCCTTTGGGAAGAACTACATCAAATGCTGAAATACGGTCGGTAACAATCATCACAAGGTATTTATCGTCAATGTTGTACACATCTCTTACTTTGCCTTTGTAAAAGGATTTCTGATTTGGAAATTTAAATTCCGTTTTTGTGATTGCGTTCATAGTTTGTTGATTTTAGATGGTTTTGTTTTTTTAATATTCGTTAATAAGTTCACTAATCATATTTTAAACCTGAATTGTTTTTGCCTTAATAATATCATCGAATATTTTGTTTGATCCAACAATTGGCGTTGAGTTGATTGGTGTTCCTTCCCCAATTTTAGCTTCTACTGCTTTTACGATTTGACTGAATAAGAGCGTTTTTGATTGCGAAGTGATTACGCTACAGACTAATTCTGATAATCCAGCATCACCCAATTCATACGAAATGTTATTTTCATCAATTGAAGCTGATGCAATTAACTTCTCAGATAATAGAAATTTTACTAATTCTTTAGGATTGTGTTCTTTTTTTAAATAAATAATTACGTTTACCATAGCTGATATATATTTAAATTATAAAATGAATCATTCTTTTTTTCTAAAATCAATGTTATAAAAAACCGCTGCCTGTAAATATTGTTTTGTGGTAATATTTACTGTTTGAGCAAGGCATCCAACTTGAATATTTGCATTTGGTAAAAACTGATAACCTATTGCTCCGTACAATCGATTTCTATCAAACGGTGTAGGTGATAAGTGAATAAATACTTCATCATAAAAACTAAGGAACAACGTGTTTTTTTCTATTTCCTTTTTATTGAGAGGAACAGTAACTCTGAGTAAATATCTTATCCTGTCAAGGTATCGGCTATTGTTATTTGACTGTATCCATCGTTGTTCAATTCGATAACGGTGTTCAAACAAACATCTTCCTAAATTGTTGCGCATTAAAAATTGTTGCCAAATACGATTTTCGGAAACCTGAACCCCCGACAATTGTTCTTTATCAAAAGCATAATTTGTAACATAGGCATATCCGGCAGTTACAAAAGCAGTCCCGATAGCTTTCGGGATGTTAATATGATAATTTATGCCGCCACGCAAAAGCAATTGTTCCGTATTCGGAGCGATTTCAAAACTGCGGTATTGTGCTTCTGTATGAATGCTCCATTTGTCATTTAGGCGCGTTTGATTAAATCCCATTAACCAACCTCCGGTTGTGCCTGAAGGCGATTGTGCGAATGAGGTAATACATATTAAAAAAGTAAAAATGTTACCGAATAAATATGAATTAAAAAACGAACTGCTCATTTTTTTATTTTATCTGTTGATGGTCTCAGGATAGAATGCTACTGCACCTGTTGTTATATCATGCGTTCCACCTACAATTCCTATTTCACCTTTCTCAATCATTTCTTTTAAGATCGGACTCCTTTCCATTATAGCTTTAACAGTTCGTTTTACATTAATAGAAGCTACTTTTTCTACAAATTCGGAATTGCTAGAATTACGATCAACGGTTATCGTTTTCTCGTCATCAACTGCAGGTCGTATTTTAGATAGTAAAGCTGTCAGGTTTCCCATTTCTACATGGTCGCATGCGCCTTTTACTGCGCCACATTTTGTGTGGCCCAATACAACAATGATTTTTGAACCTGCTGCCTTACAGCCAAATTCCATGCTTCCCAAAATATCTTCATTGATTATGTTTCCAGCAATACGTACGCTAAAAACATCACCCAATCCTTGGTCGAAAATTAATTCGGCAGAAGTTCGGCTGTCAATACAACTAAGGATTACTGCGAAAGGGTGTTGTCCGTCTGATGTTTCATTTGCTTGTTGTAAAAGATTGCGGTTTACTTTTAGGTTATTTACAAACCGTTTGTTCCCCTCTTTTAATAGTTCTAATGCCATTACTGGTGTGATGGCTGATTGCATTTCTTTGGTTAGAGTTTTCATTTTTTTTGTTTTTAATTGTTGGTTGATTAAACTAGTTCTATAAAATTTATTTTTTCAATTGTAATATTTTTTGTTTTGGCATTGCTTTCAAAATTTTGAATAATTTCTATCACATCGTAGGCAATAGATTTCGAGTTTGTGCAATCAATAATTACTTTCGAATTCATCGGCAGCGCGTCTAGTGTTTTTATTACACTTGCCTTATTAAAAAAGGAAACCTCTTCTGCTAAAACGATATGATTAACTTCTGTACCAGATTCGTTTGTTGTTTTCGTTTTTAAATGGTGAGAGTTTCGATAGCTATGGCGTAAAGTATAAAAGATGCCAAAAAGAATACCCACTGTTATTCCTTTTAATAAGTCGGTTGCTATAATTGCTATAACGGTTGCTATAAAAGGCATAAACTGTTCCCATCCCAGTTTGTACATTTGAGTAAATAGCGCTGGTTTAGCAAGTTTATAACCAACCACCAATAATATGGCTGCTAGACTAGCTAACGGAATCATATTTAAAACACCTGCAATCGTAATCGCGCTTATTAATAAAAATACGCCATGTAAAATAGCTGACATTTTTGTTTTTCCCCCGAAAGAAATATTTGCTGTACTTCGAACGATAACCTGTGTAACCGGCAATCCACCAATTAACCCAGATATTACATTACCAAATCCTTGCGCTTTTAATTCTCTGTTTGTTGGTGTAATTCTTTTATCAGGATCCATTTTGTCGGTGGCCTCTACACAAAGAAGAGTCTCTAAGCTTGCAACAATTGCAAGTACAATTGCAATTTTCCAAACTTCAAAATTTGTTATTGCTGAAAAATCAGGCAAAGTAAACTGGCTAAAAAAGTCTGTAGCAGAGTTTGGAACTGGAATAGCTACTACTTGTTTTTCATTTAAAACAAAATTCAGTATTCCATTTTGATAAAAATTAAACATTACAATTCCCAAAACAACTACTACAAGTGGACCGTTTATCATACCAAATATTTTATGTTTTTTGGTTAACACGGTATCCCATAAAATTAGAATTGCTAATGAGATGGCAGATATTAATAATGCTCCTGGTGTAATAAATTCGAATGCTTTAAAAATTTCAGAAAATGTATTTTCTCCATCAGCTTGAAAAAAAGCGTCATCTCCTTCAGCGTCCTTATCCCAACCTAATGCGTGAGGAATTTGTTTAAGTATAATCAATAAGCCAATTCCTGTGAGCATACCTTTAATTACAGAAGATGGAAAGAAGTAGGCAATAAAGCCCGCTTTAGCATATCCCAAAATGAGTTGAATAATTCCTGCTAAAACAACTGCAAGTAAAAATGCTTCCCAAGAACCACCAAGCGAAGCAATGGAGGTTAAAACAATCACGGCTAACCCAGCTGCAGGTCCGCTTACACCTAGTGGAGAATCGCTAGCTATACCAACTACAATACCACCCACAATGCCAGCAATGATACCGGCAAATAAGGGCGCACCAGAAGCAAGGGCAATGCCTAAACATAAAGGAACAGCAACAAAGAATACAACAATGCTTGCAGGCAAATCGTTTTTTAGTTCTTTAAATAAATTTTTCATAGTGTATGTTTTTAATATTATTTTACAAAGATAGGAATAATATTTTACATAATAGTATTACTATCATAAAAAATATATTTACATTTGTGATAAATTAACAAATAATGGAACTGTCAATTAAAATTAAGATGAATGAAAAGTTGTTTCTGCGCAATCCCGAAGAAACGGAATTAGGTAGAAAAATTATTCAGTATAGCATTATTCTTATTCATAAAATCGGGTTTGAAGCATTTACATTTAAAAAACTAGCAGATGAAATTAACACTACAGAAGCTGGAGTTTATCGCTACTTTGAAAATAAGCACCGCATACTCATTTATATTGTTGATTGGTATTGGAGCTGGCAGGAATACAGATTAATTTTTCTCACCAACAATATAAAAAATCCCGAAACCAAATTAAAAAAAGCAATAACACTTATTTCCACACCAATAGAAGATGACATTGCAACCAGCCACATAAATGAAAATCTTCTATATGAAATAATAATGTCTGAAGGTGCAAAATCATTTCTAACTAAACATGTTACAGAAGACAATAAGGCAAAGTTTTTTAAACCCTATAAAGACTTATGTGCTCGTATTGCGAAAATTATTCTGGAATGTAATCCAAAATATAAATATCCTAATTCATTATCCAGTACTATAATAGAAATGGCACATTCTATAAATTATTATGCACAACATTTGCCTTCACTTACAGATTTCGGAAATCCTAAGGAAGAAACAAAAACAGCATTGTTTATTGAAAATATGGTTTTTTCAACTATAAAAAAGTAGAAGTGTTTTCGAATTTTGTCGGTGATATATTCACTCATTTTGTTTCACACATCTTCGTTTTATTTTCATTTAAAGAATTTATTATTAATGTATCGGGGTGGAATTTTACTAAACCAATAAAAATCTCCAGTAACCGTGTCTTTTGGAATATTTAAAATAAAAGAGTCTTCAAAAAGATTTTGTAAATGCCTTTCTTTTTTCATCATCGCGTCTTGAATTCTTTTTGCGTAGCGAATACTTTCATTTAAGTGCAAATTAAGCTGTCGCGTTTTTTTGTATTTCCTTTTTATTGTTTGGTGTCGTTTTAAGAAAATCGTATTTATAAAATCTGCTTGCATAAAAATATTTTATGCAAGGTTATGCATTTCAAAACAAGGGAAGATTTTATTAAGATGAATAAATTATTAAATATGCCGAATAACTTGAAAACAGAAGAGAATCAAGAATTCCCCTTCGGAATTAACGCGAAATTAACAATCCAATTGTTTGGTACCATTTGATGCAGATTTATTTTACAAAAGGTTTTCAAAAAGGTATTGTTGCTATAACTTTCAAATAATACTAATAGTTGAGTTTTGCATCGAATAAAAAACAATCAACATGCAAAAAAATTACACCACAATTTTTATCCTTTTTATTACAACTTTTATTTATTCTAATATTTATTCCCAAGGGCTCATTGTAAATGAAGTTTCAAATGGAACAAGTGGTTCAAAAGAATACATGGAGTTTCTGGTTGTTGGAACGCCATGCACAACAGTAGATATAAGAGGATTTATTATTGATGATAACAATGGACTTGATGATTTAACATGTCAAGGATTTGGGACAACATCTGCATCTGCTGGTGTTGCTCCTGGTCATGTTCGTTTTAAAAATATTTCGCGATGGTCTGCCATTCCAGTTGGAACAATAATATTGATTTATAATAGCGCAGACAAAAATTCTGCTATTACATTATCTGACGATCCAACTGATTCGAATGTTGATAGCGTTTATATTGTCCCTATTTCAGATTCTGGACTTGAAGTAAATACAACTTTACCCACAGCTACATCTCCGGTTAATTGCTCTTATTCTCCTGCCACATATTCAAGTGCATCTTCTACTTCTTGGACTCCTATAAGTTTAAGAAATACAGGCGATGCAGCACAGGTGCGAAACCCAGATGGATCTTATTTTCATGGCTTGTCATATGGAACAGCTGCCAATAATATGACGGGCGGTCCCGATGGGTTGAAAATTTTAAATGCAGACTTAGGAGGAAAAGTTATTTATTTTAATTGTGATAATTATCGTTTGTCTTCTAACTTTACTTCTGCTAATGCTGGCACCTCTGCCGAAACCCCTGGTAGAGCGAATTCTACATTAAATGCTAATTATATTAAATATTTGAAATGTTTGAGCGGGGATCCCTGTACAATAACTTCTTTGCCAATTGAACTTATACATTTTACCGCCAAGTGTAATGATGAAATAATAAATTTTTCTTGGGCTACGGCTTCTGAAAAAAATAATTTATTCTTTACAATTGAGGGATCAGAAAACGGAAATAGTTTTTCTAGTATTAAAAAGTTAAACGGGAATTTAAATAGCTCTGAAAAATTAGAATACAATGAAAGCATTACCGCTAACACAATAAGTGGACTGCACTACTTTAGATTAAAGCAGACTGATATTGACGGGAAATTTTCATATTCAAAATTAATATATGTCTCTTGTGAAAAGAATAAAAATTCTTTTAAACTTTTCCCAAATCCAGCATCAACATTTATAAATGTTGAATCTGATGAAATGCCATCAAATATTATTGTGAAAAATTCTTTGGGTCAAGAGGTCGTGCTAAAAAATATTAGTATTAATAACAAGTTGGCATTGATAGATATTTCGGAGTTACCTCCTGGCATTTACATTCTTTTAGTACAAGAAAAATTCCATCAGGAATATGTAAAATTTATCAAGTATTAAATTCTGAGCCATTGATAACCAAAAAGCATTTGAAATAAAACAACAACTAAACGCAAACAAATTGTTAAGAAAACAATGGAATGGTAAAATTATTATTATGAAACAATTATCTCTAAATATCAATAAGCATAGGCTTTTTATTAAAAATACATTTGCAAAAAATAAATAATAATCACTAAAAACGATAAAAAAATGAAAAAGAATTTACTCCTCTTATCCGCAATAGCAATATCAAAACTTGCTACGGCACAATGCACAGAATTATTTATTTCAGAATACGTTGAAGGCACTGGGTATAACAAGGCCATTGAAATATACAATCCAACACCAAACCCTATTAACCTCAGCCCGTATGTGCTTGCAAGATATGCCAACGGCTCAACAACAATTTCCGACCAGTTAGTATTAAGCGGAACCATAGCACCTAACGATGTGTGGGTTATTGTATGTGGAGAAGCGGCAACTCCGCCAGATCCAACGCTAGTTAGCCTTGCCGACCAAATGGATGCAACCTATCCTGCTCCTTGTTATTTCAACGGAGATGACGCATTAACCCTTGAGAAAAGCGGAAACATCATAGATATGTTTGGAAAAATTGGCGAAGACCCAGGAACAGCGTGGACAGATCTTTTCCCATATATAGATGCTGGGGGAGGAACATGGTTAACTAACAACCATACAATTATTAGAAAACCTTCTGTGAAACAAGGCATAACCGTTATTCCCTCCGAGTTTAACACCTTTGCAGAGTGGGATACGGTTCGAGTAAACACCTTTGATAGTTTACAAAAACACACCTGTAACTGCACTTCTGTTTCTATAAAAGAAAACAACAAGCGCTCTTTTATTTCCGTTTTCCCAAATCCAATTAACAGTGGCAAGGTTACTATAAAATCAAAAGATGCCATTCGGTCCATAGAGGTTTATAGCGTATTGGGAAGTTTACTTATGCGCAAAGATTTTGAAAACAGTGTCTATTTTGAAACAATTATTGAAACCAAAGATTTGCCGAAAGGGGTATATCTCATTAACGCCAATTTAGATAACGGGAAAACAGCAATGGAAAAGGTCGTCTTACAATAAAACAGGAAGTATTATACTTATGGACATTTTAAAAATCAAAATGAGGGGTTAAACATTATTGTATGGGGCGTTTTTATTTTCTATTCTTGTTTCTTATTTCTGCCGTTGGGTATTCTCAAGATGGCGAGTTAAGGGGAGTGGTAAAAGATTCTAAATCTGGGGAAACAATTGTTGGTGCGAGTATTTCTGTAGGAGGCGGAAAAGGAACCGTTACCGATATAAACGGGTTTTTCAAAATAGCACTTTCACCAGGGAAGCACGAAGTTGTTGTTTCTTTTGTTGGATATACAAGCCAAACAAAAGAGGTAATCATTGTTGCGGGAGAAACAACAAAACTCGATTTTGCTCTTGAGCTTCCAACTCTTGATGAGGTTGAAATTGTGGCAGATGTTGCAAAGATGAGAGAAACTCCCGTTGCCTTTTCAAATATCACAGCACAGCAAATTAAAGAAGAAGCTGCTGGGCGAGATTTACCAATGCTCTTAAATTCAACTCCAGGCGTTTATGCAACCGAACAAGGCGGAGGCGCAGGAGACGCTCGAGTAACCATTAGGGGATTTGATCAAACAAATGTAGCTGTAATGGTGGACGGAGTTCCAGTGAACGACATGGAAAACGGAAGGGTTTTTTGGTCTAATTGGAATGGGCTAGGCGACATCACCAAAACTATGCAAGTTCAAAAAGGTTTAGGCGCATCAAAACTGGCTATTGCTTCTGTAGGGGGCACCATCAATATTATTACTAAAGGAATTGACTCAAAGATGGGTGGAAGTTTAAGGCAAGAGGTTGGCAACAACGGTGCTCTTAAGTCGTCTTTCGGATACACAAGTGGGTTGCTCAAAAATGGCTTTGGAATTACCGCCTCTGGAAGCTATAGCAGAGGCGATGGGTGGGTTGATCAAACCTGGACTAGGGCTTGGTCGTATTTTTTAAAAGTTCAAAAACGGTTTGACAAACACTTAGTAAGCTTAAGTGTAAACGGAGCCCCTCAAAAGCACGGACAAAGACCGTTTAAAACCCCCATAGCGGTGATTGATGAAAAATATGCAGAGGGGCTGGGAATTAATGCTGATTCTGTTTTGAAAAAAACAAACAATCTTTACACAACCAAACACCAAAGCGATGACAGAGGAAGGCGCTATAATCCCGGCTGGGGAGAGTACACAACAAGTGACGGAAAATTAACAACGCTAAACACCAGGTCAAACTATTACCATAAGCCGATTTTTAACCTTTCGGATTATTGGACTATTAACGAAAAAATGTTCTGGTCCAATGTTGCGTACCTCTCTTTAGGGACAGGCGGGGGAACAACCACATGGGGAGGAAGCATACAAACAGACACAACGACCTTTCAGCTGAAGCTCCAAAAAACCTATGATGAAAACATAAAGATTAAGTCTGGTGACTCCAAATACAGTACAACAGAATCGAAATCAACAACAATTATCGAGGGGCAAGAAAACAACCATGTGTGGGGGGGTCTTCTTTCCAGTTTAAATTATAAAATTTCTAAAACCCTTGATTTTATCGGTGGGGTTGATTTGCGATATTACAAAGGGATTCACTTTGCAAAAGTTTACGATTTGCTGGGGGGAGATTATTATGTTGACAACTCTAACAAAAGTGTTTCACCAACAGACTATCAAGGGTTAATGAAGCGCAACGGGGACAAGGTTGGCTACTATTACCTTGGCTATGTTAAGTGGGGTGGATTATATGGACAGCTAGAGTACAAAAAAGATAAGTGGAGTGCGTTTGTAAATATTTCTGTTTCCGAAACCGGATACCAAAGAGTGGATCATTTCGCAAAAAAAGACATCGTTCTTTCCGACACTACGTTTGCCCACACTGTGGGCTGGGGAGACACTTTGATGTATGACGGGAATAGCGCCTTTGTTTACCAGTCCAACTCTAATGTTTTTACAAGCGGGGACAGCACTTTTTATGTTAAATCGGGCGATACAACATTTGTTAAAAATGGGAAACAGTATACTCTTAATTCTGAAGAAGCGAGAACTGCAACGACAAGCCAAAAATGGTTTTTGGGTTACACAATTAAAACAGGAGTAAATTATAATCTCACCGAGCACCAACACGTTTTTGCAAATATTGGATATTTATCTCTTGCGCCCAAGTTCAATGCCGTTTTTAATAGTAAAAACGAAGAAGTCATTGGCGCAAAAAATCAAATTATAAATTCTTTTGAGTTGGGCTACGGTGTTGCCTATAGGAAATTTGCAATAAACCTGAATGGATATTATACCTCTTGGAGCAATAAGCCATATTCAACAACCGTTGACGATCTTACATTTAATATTAACGGGGTCAAAACACTTCATAAGGGGGTTGAATTAGACGGGATTTATAAACTATTGAAAACCATAGAAATTGAGGGCTTGTTTTCAATTGGAGACTGGAGGTATAGCTCGGCAGAAGTCGTTGAGCTTTATGATTTAAACGGTGTTCTTCAAGATACTCTTTCCTATAGCGCAAAAGGCGTTCATTTGGGAGATGCCGCTCAAACGCAATACGGAGCAAGCGTTAGATACACCCCAGCAAAAGGGTTTTATGTTAAAACCCGAATTACCCATTTTACAAATTATTATGCCGATTTTAATCCAACCGTTTTAAGACGCTCTTATACCTTGAGCGGAAGTTTGATAAGCGACAACAGAGATCGAGACTCTTGGAAAATGCCAGAATATACGCTTGTTGATTTATTTGCTGGATACGATTTTAAATGGAGCAAGTTATACTTTTCGTTAACGGGCGGTGTAACCAATTTGTTTGACACTATTTACCTTTCCGATGGGCTTAATGGCTCTGGATTTAATGCTACATCAGCAACTGTATTTTTCGGCATGGGACGAAGAGTAAATTTTTCTTTAAAAATTGGATTCTAAAAACATATAACATGAAAAAATTCACCATTTCTCTACTATTTGCTTCTTTGCTAATTGCACCAAAAAAGGCGGTTGCGCAAACAGACATCAATAATGCGCGGAGCTTTTCAATCGGCTCAACGGTTACCATTACGGGAGTTATCACAAACGGAGCTGAACTCGGTACAATTAGATACTTAGAGGACGGAACAGCAGGAATTGCAGCATATGGCTCAACCCTTGCCTCTTCTGTAACAAGAGGAGACAATGTTACCATAACAGGAACACTTAAAGATTATAATGGACTTCTTGAAATTGATCCTGTTTCTAGCTTTACAATAAACTCAAGTGGCAACACATTGCCCACCCCACAAGTTTTTACACCAAGCCAACTAGGCGAAACCACAGAGTCTGAATTAATACAAATTAATGGAGTTGTATTTGCTGCTGGGGGCTCTTCTTTTGCGGGAAATACATCTTATAATTTTAGCGCAAGCACAGAGAGTGGAGTTGTTTATGTTAGAACCGGATCGCCTCTTGTTGGGCAAATAATCCCAACCTCTGCCGTTACGCTAATAGGAATCTCTTCACAATTTAATGCTCAATATCAGGTTCTGCCAAGAGATATGGGCGATCTCGTTTCTGGCAGTTCAATTAATATTACACAACAGCTTACTACTTCCAATATTACCACAACAAGCTTTGATGTTGACTGGACAACCGATATTAGCGGTTCAACTTTTGTTAAACATGGATATACCCCTAATTTAGAATTAGGTTACTTAAACGGGTCTAGCGGATCTACAAACCATAAAGTAACAATAGGCGGGGCAAATCCTGCGGATATATTTTATGTAAAAGCTTTTTCTGTGGCGGGTTCCGACACTGCAATCTCGGGAATAAGGGTGTTTGCAACCCAGTCAAACTCGACAGGGAAAATAACCGCATATTTTAACAAATCTGTAGACACTACTTTGTCTAAAGGGGTAAGTGCAAAAATGCTTTATTATTTGATAGACGATACGCTGATTAGTTATATTAACAGGGCCGAAAAGACACTTGACATTGCAATTTATAGCTTCGACAATGCAAACATTTCAAATATTTCAACAGCGATAAACAATGCCTATTCAAGGGGTGTTAAAGTAAGGGTGATTTATGAAAACTCAAATGCTAATGCAGGAATAGCAGACCTAAATTCATCTGTAAAAAAACTTATAAGCCCAAGCGGAAGCAGTTATGGTATTATGCACAACAAGTTTGTTGTTGTTGATGCGAAATCTTCAAACCCAAATCTTCCAATTGTTTGGACGGGAGGCACAAATTGGACAGACAACCAAATAAACACTGACGCAAACAATGTTATTATTTTCCAAGACCAAACCTTAGCAAAAGCGTATACACTTGAATTTGAAGAAATGTGGGGCGATACGGGCGTTTCTCCAAATAGCTCAGCTTCAAAATTTGGCCCTTTTAAAACAGATAATACACCACACGAATTTGTTATTGGAGGAAAGCGGGTTGAGCAGTATTTTAGTCCAAGTGATGGAGTAAATGCAAGAATTATTGAAAAAATTAACTCCGCAAATTCTGATATTGAATTTGAAACGATGCTTATTACTCGATCAGACATAGCATATGCTATCACCAACAAATCGTCAGCAGGTGTTGATGTTTACGGGCTTGTTGACGCCCAATCAAGCACAACCGTTTGGTCTATATTGTTTGGCGGCATCCCTACAAATCAATTTGTTGAATACACCTCATCGGGAATAATGCACCACAAATACATGATAATTGACCAATCAAACGCATTGTCTGACCCTCTTGTGCTCAATGGCTCTCACAATTGGAGCAACAGCGCAGACTCAAAAAATGACGAAAACACGGTAATTGTCCACGACTCAACACTGGCAAACATATACTACCAAGAGTTTGTTCCCCGCTTCACTTCAAGTGGCGGTCTTCTCCCTCTTTCTGTTTCTGAGAATAGCATTAAAAACGATGTGAAAATTTATCCAAATCCAAATAATGGATTTTTTAATATTTGGGTAAACAACTCGAAAAACAAAGAAATTTTTATTCGGATTGTTGATATAGCAGGTAAAGAAATATTTTCAACTATTGATTTTCTTAATCAGCATGCCATTTCGATTCCTAATCTAGAAAAAGGAATTTATTTGCTTAAAATAAATGTTAATGATGAGTGGATGATTTCTAAAATAATAATTCAGTAGTTTTGTTTGTTTAGTTTCTATCTATGAATAAAAAATATTTTCTTCTATCGCTTTTTCCAATTTCTCTCCTATTAATTTCTTGGGGAACATTTGGGCATGAGCATATAAATCGCGCTGCTGTTTTGGCTTTGCCACAAACCGTTCAAACATTTTTTTACAATCATATCGATTATATTACACAAGAATCAACAGTTCCTGATTTAAGAAAATATACACTGAATGATAAAACAGAAAATCCAAGACATTTTATTGATTTAGAAAATTTTGGCTCGGTTGATAGTCTGCCAAAAACAATAGAAGAAACAAAAAAGAAATACGATGAAAAATTTCTTCAACAAAATGGAACGCTGCCTTGGCACATGCAAGATATGATGCAGAAGCTTACAAAGGCATTTAAAGAAAAACGTAAAACAGAAATTCTTTTTTTAGCTGCTGATTTAGGACATTATCTTGGCGATGCACACATGCCATTACATACTTCTGCAAATCACGATGGACAATTAACAAATCAAAAGGGAATTCATGCATTTTGGGAAAGCAGAATTCCTGAATTATATGGAAAGGACTACAATTATTTTGTGCCCGAAGCAAAATTTATCGAGAATATTGACAAAGAAATTTGGAATATTGTTTTCGATTCGCATCGCCTAAAAGATTCGGTTTTATTAGTTGATAAAGAATTACGAAAAAAATTTGGCGAAGAAAATATTTTTGAAAAAGATTCAAAAGGAAATATCCGAAAAGGGAAATTTGGACAAACCTATTTTACAAACGAATATGCTAAAGCATATCACACGGCCTTAAATGGTATGATTGAAAAGCAATTGAAAAAAGCGATTGTTGCAACAAGTAGTTTTTGGTACACGGCTTGGATAAATGCCGGAAAGCCCGATTTAAAAAATTTAGATGCTCCCGAATTAACCAAACAAAATGCTAAACTGTTAAAAAAAGAATTGAAGCTTTTCAAAAAGGGGAAACTCTTCGGAATTGAAAGCGAAAAGGAATTTTAATCATCATTATGAAGACCTGTAAGCCATAGCATGAGTTGCCTTTTTATATTGGCCAAGGAAAATGCGAGTATAGATTCTCAAAACACATAGCTCCATAAAAACAAAACTCAATGCAGTAAATGCAATAACAAAGTAATCATGCGTATGAATATTGCTAAATAAAATATCTATTCCAATAAATGTTGGAGTGAATGGCAATCCGGCAACACCCATACAGGCAATCAAAAATATAAATCCAATGCGCGATTGCTCTTGTGAGTATCCATGAAAAATATCCAGATTAATATTATTATCTACCTTTTTAATCATTTGCAGACAAACTGCTCCAACAATAGCAAAAGACACGGAACCACATAAATAAATCAGCACCTGAAGTCCACCAAACTCATCGCTTAACAGAGCTACAGAAAGTGTAACAAAAAGTTGTCCGAGTACTACAAACAACCAAGCGCGCAAGGCATTTCCTTTTTCAGCAAACGCATTTAACAGTATTATTACTCCTAGAAATGAAATGACAATAGGAAATATTCTTGAAATGGATTCTGGAACTTGTTCAGGATATAAATTAAAGTAAATACCAATACAAAAAATAATCAAAAGCATACCTATACCAACTTTGGTAGAAATAATATTAGTAGTTTTTCCAACCCATTTAAAAGGACTCCACAAATAACGGTGTAACATAAAATCCAGATTCCATTCTTTTAGAGATAAAACATAAACTGTGTTTTTTATTTTAGAAAAGAAGGAAGTTCCTACTACCTGTTTTTGGGGAATAAAACTAAAGAACATATCGTGAATCATATATCCTAATACGGAAGGAGAAACTAACAACTGATAAGTTCTTAAAAAAGCATTGGCAGCAAAATGGATTAAAGCAACTTCATGCCAACCTAATGCCACTTCAATAAACATCAATCCTATTTGTGTTATAGAAGAATAAGCAATTTGCGTTTTTACAGACGATTGAACTTTAGCGATGGTAGATGCTATCACTGCAGTAAACAAACCAATTGCAATTACACTTATTTTTATAACTAAAATATTTTCCCAAAATGGAAAAGTTCTTAGTAAAATAAAAACTCCTAAGTGAACCGAAAGAGACCCGTAAAAAATTGCACTGGAAGTAGTTGGTCCCTCCATTGCTCTCGGAAGCCAAGAAGAGAAAGGCAGTTGAGCTGATTTTACTGCTGCTGCAACCACAACCAACATTCCAATAAAAACGAACTGCAAATAATGATCTTGAACTAAAGTAGCTAGCGCAACGGGATCGCTCATTTTAATGAAAGTAATATTCTGGTGCCATAAATGATGACTCATCCACATCGCGAGAACAAGACAGATATCACCCAAACGATATACAGAAATTACTTTCAAACTATTTCTTACCGGCAAATATCTATCGCGATAAAAACCGATTAATAAAAATGAGCAGATACCAAGAATCTCCCAACCAGTAAATAAAGTTTCGAAATTTCCTGAAAAAATAACCAGGTTATAAGCTACAAAAAACATCAGAATATTATTCATGAATCTTTTAAAACCACCATCGCGGTGAATGTAAAATTTACTGAATACAGCAACCAAAAAAGCCAACACGGCTCCAACAACTAAAAATACAGCAGTTGTTTTATCGAAATAAAAATCAAGAAATATTTCTATGTCATGTGCTTTATAAAACACAAACTGTTTAACATCCAACACAGGATGCTCATTCAAAAACCAATAAGTAACAAAAGAAAGAGCACCAAGTAGATTTATGCCAGCTGTGCCTATAGTTACTGAAGAAATTAAACGTTCATTTTTTCGAGGCAGCATCAAACTTATGATAAATCCGAAAAGAGGAACCCAAATAAAAAATTGCAATAATTGTGTCATACTCTATTTAATTTTCTAATGAATAAACTGGTAAATTTTCTTTTGTTGCGTCTACGATGTGATTCGTTTCCATTTCTTTTGACGCTTCTAAAAAAGACTTCATATCCTTTATTGTTCCAAGCTCTTTAGTAAGTGGAGTGTACTCTATAAATTCACCGTTTTTAAAATAATGAAATTTATTTGTTTCAGGATGCAATGCAATAATGCGCACCCATTCGTTTTTATACCATTCGTAAATTTCAGGTGTAATAGTGATTGCTTTCATAACCGCCTCAGGATAATGTTCTACAATGACAAGCAAACGAACTGGATCGTGTACTTCAATCATCTGTAAAGGCAAACCTGGACGAAGATCACCATCAGCGCTATTAGCAACACCTATCAATCCCATTACATTGTGAGGCAATTTAGTTCCCGCACCCAATTTGTGATTATCAACACGAGAAAAATAATATTCAAGATTAATACCTCCACACACTAAACCAATTGGTCGCATAACTCCTGTGAGAAGTGTTGCATCTTTATCTGTGCGGTAATCATAAGAGTTCATGAATGCCCGTCTGTCCAAAAATAATCCTTTGGTAAGCTCTCTGCTTCCGATGATACACAAAGTATTTGTTCCGTGTCCAAGTTCCGGACGAGGCTCAAACAAAGAAACAGAACGATCTTTAATCGCTTTTCTTGTTTGTCTCAAACTTCCTTTTGTATTGATGGATGCAAATCTTCTTGAACGTTCTTTTGCATTTAAATCCAATGCATTTTCAAAAGCAATTTTATTTTTTTTATGATCTTCGGCATTTACAGAATTTAATGTCTGTTCATCATAAAATTCTATTTCATCAGCTGCAGTATCGTGCAAGCCGCCTAAAAATTGTGTTGAATCTGGTATAACCAATCCATGTGAACTTAAGATTGCTCTTACTTTTGGATGATTAGTCATAAATGCAAATACACGAGAGTTTACCGAACCTGGTCGACCACTACAAGCTCCACAATCATGAGCTCCGTGATGAGGATTGTTGGCGCTGCTAGACCCATGTCCGATCACATAAACAATCGGAGCGAAATTTTTAACCATTCCAATTCCACGCAATAATCCTTCTACTCTAGCTGCCATTTCATCAACGGTAAAACCTATTTGCAAATTATTCTCTCTGTCGTTTATATCTTTATTTTCTATAGAGAGTGTTGCAGTTTTATCCATGTGGATAAATGCGTTGGAAATAGCTGGACTCATTTTCGGACGGAACACAGTCAGAAATAATTTTACTGCTGATATAAATCCATAAAACAGTGTGATGACCGAACCAATAAAAAAAGTGTGATTCTTTTTTGTATAAAGCAACTCATGTTTTCTTTCGCCCTGAGCATTTATTTCTTTTATCAGGTATTTTGGAAAAACGGGTGCGGGACAAAGTTTATCGTAGAACTTAGCATTCTGCGGCTGAAAATAAAATTCAACTCCAAAAAATCCTGGAGCAGCTAATGTTTCACAAGCAGGGTCAACATGTTCTATGTTTCTTCTTATAGAACATTCACGTTCATCTATACAGAATATTGCCTGAAAACTTGTTTTTGCGGGAGCTGAAATTTGTTTTTTCTTTCCGATTGCTATTCCGGCAAGTACTTCATCATAATAGCTCCACTCAAATGCATCCTGCCAAAGCTTGAACACTTCATCCAACTCTGTAAGAGCAGCATCAGCAAAAAGATCTGCAGACGGAGTGTTAATATTCTTACACAAAGGTTCCCAATTATTTCCAAACTGCTTATCCAAAGCATCTATCTCAAGCAAAAGATCTAAAACGATGAGATCATTCAGAGAGATTATTCTTTTATCTAGCAACACATTCGGTTCCGACTCAATTGCTGAAATCATTCCCGACCAACCTCGGTGGCTGAATTGCTGATCGAACAAATATTGTTCAAAGTATGCTTCATTGCCAACAACTATTTTCAAAAGTTCTTTTATATCAAGTCCTTGCTCTAAAAATTTCTTTGCTCTTTTTGCTTTAAAAAAACTGGTGAAACTGTTTTTCTCCAAATCTTTAATTGCATTCAAAAAGCCTTTATTCTCCTGAGGAAAATCCCAAACCGAAATTCCTTGATCCAGATAACTGCACAACACTCTAAACAATAATGGTTGCACCAAAGAATCCAAATCGATTTTGTATTTTGTTTTCCAGTTCGCACGCAAAGTTCCTACACGAGGGAAAATTGATTCATTATATTCTTTAGTAAGAAGTTTTTCCTTCCAATTTAAAAATTGATCCGTACCTTTTTTATCATTAATTATTTTATCAAGTATTTCTTTTTTGATACGGCCATTCTCATACATTTTTCTGAAATCATCAAGCTGCAATGTTACTTTGAATCCGAATATTTTAGAAGCTTTGAAAATCGCATCGTAAAACTTCATATGCTGAAATGCATGAAGTGAATTATGATGAATAAAATCTTTTAAAGGTGTTTGAGTTGGCAGAAAATGTTTTAGTTCATGCAAAACACGCTTTTCATCAAACGAAGAATTGTACGACTCGCTCTCCGATAAATTAATATTGGCTTTGCCGTTCGACACAGTTTCTTTTGTTGTTGTGCTATTATCCATTTTTCTTTATTTTGAAAAAATTATTCGAACTTTTTAGTAGCTCATTTGCGATCGAACATCTTTTATATTAGAAATCATTGTGTCTTCAAAAAACTCAACAAATCCGGTTTCTAAATTGTGCTTTGCTCCTATAATTGCAAGTTGCCCCTTTTCAATCATTTGTTCTAAAATATAGCTTCGGTCAATGATTGTTTTAACCGAACGCTTGACATTTAGCGTTGCCACATTCTCTACAAATAATTCATTATCCGAATTTCTATTTTCTTGTTCTGTTGTAATTTTTTCTTGGTATACCGCAGGTTGTATTTTGGATAATAATTCGGTGAGATTCCCCATTTCTATATGATTGCAAGCTCCTTTTATTGCTCCGCAACTTGTATGTCCCATTACTACTATCAATTTTGAACCCGCTACCTTACAAGCAAATTCAATACTTCCAATAATATCGGTATTAACTATATTTCCAGCAATACGTATTGAAAAAACATCTCCCAGTCCTTGATCAAAAATTAACTCTGCGGAGGTTCGACTGTCAATACAGCTCAAAATAACTGCAAATGGCCACTGCCCTTCTCTTGTATCATTTGCTTGCTGAAGTAAATTTCGGTTTGCTTTTAAGTTCTTAATAAAACGTCCATTCCCTTCTTTTAATATTTCCAGCGCTCTTAATGGCGTCATGGATGCCTGTGTTTCGGCAGTATGTGTTTTCATAATTTATATTTTTAGTGTCCTGCAGTTCCTTCAAACTCTGGAATGTTTTTTAATTCCAGTACTATGTTTTTTTCTTTTGATCCGTGTTTTTTAAAATTTTGAATAATCTCAATTACATCATAGTCGATGCTAACCGAGCGAGAGCCATCGATTATAACATTTGATTTTTCTGGTAGCTCTTCAAGCATTAGCCGAATGCTTGCTTTGTTTAAAAAGGTTACTTCTTCTGATAATTGAATTCGAATTTGCTCTCCTTCTTTAACATCTTCTTTGTGGAAAAAATAAGAGGTTCTGTAATTTTTGCGAAGTATATAAAAAATTGCCAACGCCATCCCAACGCCAATGCCCTTCAACAAATCCGTAAATAAAATTGCAACAACAGTTATAATGAATGGCATAAATTGTTCCCAGCCAAGTTTATACATTTCTTTGAATAAAGACACTTTTGCAAGTTTATATCCTACTAACAGAAGTACCGCAGCCAAACTTGCCAATGGAATTTTATTTAGCACTGCAGGAATTGCTATTGCACACAAAAGCAGTAGCGCTCCGTGAAAAATTGCTGATACTTTTGTTTTACCTCCAGAATTAATATTTGCCGAACTTCTAACAATAACTTGAGTGAGGGGTAGACCCCCAATTAATCCTGCAAAAATATTTCCTGTTCCTTGTGCAATTAATTCTCTGTTTGTTGGCGTTGTTCTTTTATCTGGGTCTAATTTATCTGTTGCTTCAACACATAACAATGTTTCCAAGCTTGCGACAATAGCAATTGTCAACGCTGTTATATATACATTAGGATTTGAGAGTGCGCTAAAGTTGGGAAATGTGAAAAAACTGCCAAATTCAAATAAAGAATTTGCAACAGGAAGCACAACTAAGTGTTCGTCTTTTAAAACCCAATCCGGATTAATAATAGAAAATAAATAGTTTAAAATAATGCCAAGCACAACTACAATTAATGCCCCTGGAATAAATTTGAAAAGAGCTATTTTTTTCATAAACGCCCTATCAAAAAGCCATAATATAGCTATCGACAGAACGCTAATAATTACGGCTCCAACGCTATGATATTTTAATGCATAAAATATCTCAGAAAATGTATTGTGGTTATCTTTTTGTAAAAATCCTTCATCGCCAATAAGGTCTTTATCAAATCCTAATGCATGTGGAATTTGTTTCAGAATTAAAATTAAACCTATTGCGGCTAACATCCCCTTGATAACAGATGAAGGAAAATAGTACCCAATAATTCCTGCTCTTATTATTCCCAATAATATTTGGAAAATTCCAGCGAGAACTACTGACAATAAAAATGTTTCAAATGAACCCAAACTAGAAATTGCCGATAAAACAATTACTGTTAACCCCGCTGCTGGACCACTCACACCAAGTGGCGAACCGCTAATAAGCCCAACCACTATCCCGCCCACTATTCCTGTTATAATTCCTGAAAATAAGGGCGCTCCAGAGGCAAGCGCAATTCCTAAACAAAGAGGAAGCGCAACCAAGAATACCACTAATCCTGCGGGCAAGTCGTTTTTGAAATTTGAAATGTACTGTTTCATAAAATTATTAATTGTTTATATGCGAATGAATTCGACAAGACGCAAAGCGCCATGTCAAAAAAATAAATAAGTAGAATGATTAATTAAGCTTCTGGTGGCGAAAAAACTTCGGAAGCGGAATGCGCACATTTGCCAATCTGAGAGCGATTGTGGCAATTAGAGTTTAATTTATTTGAGACAAAAACCAAAATTTCTTCGTGCAAATAGGCTTCGATAACTTGGAACGATTTAACTTCTTTTTTAGAAGATCCTTCTTCGTTCTCTTCCGCTAACTCAATATCAATAGAGTCTCTAGATGCATTCACTTGTACATAGGGAATGCCGAGCGAGAAGGCAAAAACCCCAAGAAACAGATATAGCAAAATGCGTTTTTTCATTTTAAATTTTTGCAAATGTATTATATTCTTTTTAACCTGATTTAATCCTTAACACATTTTAACAATCGAGATGGCGGTTGTTTAGAAATCAAATTTGTAAATATTTCCTAGGTCTCTATCATCGCGCAAAGTAACCTGCAAATCTTTTACAACACCGTTTGCTACATCATAGGCCCAGCCATGAATATGAAGAGGTTGTTTTGTTTCCCATGCATTCTGAACGGTGGAGGTTTTCGCTAAATTATAAACTTGTTCAATCACATTTATTTCAACCAATCGTCTTGCCTTTTCTTCTTCATTTGTAATTGAATCTAATTCTTTTTGATGCAAACGATAAACATCCTTTATGTTGCGAAGCCAGTTATCTATCAATCCAAAATGATTATTTCCCAATGCCGCTAAAATTCCGCCACAACCATAGTGTCCACAAACAATGATGTGTTTAACTTTTAAAACTTGTACTGCATAATCTAATACACTTAACATGCTCATATCCGTATGCACAACCATATTCGCAAGATTTCTGTGCACAAAAACCTCCCCGGGTTTTGTATTTGTAATTTGATTCGCAGGAACCCTGCTGTCGGCACAACCAATCCATAACAGAGGCGGGGATTGAGTATGCGCAAGTTTGGTAAAATAATCTGGGTCTTCTTTTAATTTATCTGCAACCCACTGCTTATTGCCATCTAAAAGCTTGTTGTAAAAAATTTCCATGCAGTAAAAGTAATCATTCGATTTTAAATAATAATTTTGAACGCGATAACAATGCCGCAACCTTTCGTTAATATTAATTTAACACCGATTGCGCTTTTAAAAATTAGCTTTACGCTCAAATGATGGAAAACAAACAATATAAAATATTACTGGTGGATGACGAGCCAGATATTTTAGAGTTTTTGAGTTACAATTTACGCAAAGAAGAGTTTGTTGTATTTACTGCATCTAATGGAAAAGAAGCGATAGTAATTGCTAAAAAAGAATTGCCCCATTTAATTATTCTAGATGTGATGATGCCTGATATGGATGGGATGGAAACCTGCAGAGAAATTAGAGCAATTAAGGATTTGAAAAATGTTATGATTGCCTTTTTAACCGCCCGAAACGAAGACTACTCTCAGATTGCAGGATTTGAAGTTGGGGCAGATGATTACATAAACAAACCAATTAAGCCAAGGGTTTTAATTAGCCGCATTCACGCTTTGCTTCGCAGAAATTCGCAAACAGCCGAAACGCAAAATCAAAATGTGGAAATTGGCGGAATTAAAATTGATAGGGAGCGATACCTTATTACAAAAGGCGACAAAGAAATTGAACTTCCTCGCAAAGAATTTGAGCTGCTATCTTTACTTGCATCCAAGCCAGGAAAAGTATTTACTCGCGAAGAAATTTTAGACCGAGTTTGGGGTGGAGATGTGATTGTTGGCGATAGAACCATAGATGTACATATTCGCAAGTTACGCGAAAAATTAGGCGAAGAATATATACGCACCGTAAAAGGAATTGGCTACAAGTTCGATTTTTAATATCTTCGTTTTCAATTCTAAATTGTAAATGAAAAATAAATCTATTTTGCTGCTTTCGTTTTTTGTAGCATTTGTTACTTCTGTATTATTTTACTTATTTTTTAGTGCATCGCATGTAGTTGTGAAAAGCTCTATAATGGCTGTTTCTGCGATGTTTTTTGTCATGTCCTTTCTGGCTTGTTTTATTATTTCTCAACTCGTAATCAGTAAAAAATTAAAACAGATTTTGTTTCATCTCAAACAATATAAAAATGAAAAAACTCCTCAAAATAATTCCCTTGATTTATTAGAGGAGTTGGATGCTGAAGTTGACAACTGGGCTGCTGAAAGAAAAACAGAAGTGGAACAATTAAAGAAATTAGAAAACTATCGTAAAGAATTTTTGGGAAATGTTTCACACGAATTAAAAACTCCTATTTTTAATATACAGGGCTATATTCTTACTTTAATAGATGGCGGGCTTGACGACCCAAAAATTAACAAAGACTACCTGAAAAGAGCCGAAAAAGGCGTTGACAGAATGATTAGCATTGTTGATGATTTACAAGCAATTTCTCAACTCGAAACAGGAGAATTGGAAATTGAAATGGAGCGATTTGACATTGTGGTTTTAATAAACGACATCATTGATGCACAAGAAATGAAGGCTACCGCCAAAGGAATTATTCTGTCTTTAAAAGACAATACAAATCCCGTTTTTGTTTTGGCAGATAGATTTAGAATCCGACAAGTACTTACAAATTTGATTGTGAATTCAATGAAGTATGGCAAGGAATATGGCGAAACCCGCATTAAATGCTCTGACGCAGGCGAAAATATAATT
>CAYPEC010000009.1:0-10832 GCA_964409625.1 uncultured Bacteroidia bacterium
GGAAGCGGAACAACTAATTATGTTTCAAAATGGACTCCATCAGGAACTGTTTTGGGTAACTCATTATTATACGATAACGGAACTTTTGTTGGAATTAATCAAACATCAGCAATAACTGGTTCTGATTATTTCTCAGTTACTGCACCAGTTGGTGCGGGTACTTATGGCGGTATGTATTTGAATACCACATCGGCAACTGGGATGCCTTTTTATGGTTATTCATTAGGAGGTGCAGCAGCAGCTTGGACTTATCTTGATGGAACAAATAGTAAATGGAATTTGAATTATGGCGGAGATAGATTAACAGTAACTAATTCTGGTAATGTTGGTATTGGAACAACTTCTCCAAATAAATTAGGAACAAATACTTTAGCATTATCTATTTCAGCTTCTGAATCGTATAGTGGTTCTAAGCCAGTAGGATTAGAATTACAGGGTTCACAAAATGGAGGAAATGCAGTATTAGGACAAATTAATTTTATACACGCTTCTGGTACTACAGAATCATCAAGAATAGAATCTAGAACCGGTTCAGGAAACGTTACTTATGGTCAATTAGCATTCTATACAAATGCTGGTGCTGGTATTACCGAAAGAATGAGAATTAAAGAAACTGGAGAAGTTGGTATTGGAACTTCGACAATTGTAAATAAACTTGATGTAGAAGGCGGAGCAGCAATAGGCGCTTCTTATTCAGGCTTAAACATAGCTCCAGCAAATGGCTTATTGGTTGAAGGAAATGTGGGGATTGGAACGCCAACCCCGGGCTTTAAATTTCACACTGTTTTAACTAACGGTTATATTCAAGAAGAAGCAACCTCAGCAGGAGCTACTTATGGTATGAGATTCTTATCGCCAGATAGATTGTGGTATTTCTTATTAAGTGGTGGTGGAACAACTGCAGGAAGCTTTGGTATTTATGATGGTACAGCAAGTGCATACAGAATGTATATTGACCCAACAACTGGTAATACTGGTTTTGGTACAACTTCACCTACATCTAAACTTCATTTAGTTGGTGATGGTTTTATAGATGGAAATGCAGGTATTGGCGTTGCCCCATCAGCATCCTATCAATTGTATGTTCAAAAAGATAATGCTGGAACTTTAGCGTATTTTGATAATAATTCTCCTACAAGTGGTACAGCACTTAATGCGAATGTAACTGTTACAGCTACTGGTGCAGGTACAAGATATGGATTATATTCTACAGTTTGGTATGGACAAAGTGCTAATTATGGTATTTATTCTTATGGTTATGGTGGTACAACTTCATATGGAATATATGCTACTGCTGGTGGCGCCACAACAAATTGGGCAGGTTATTTTGCAGGTAATCTGCACGTAACGGGAACCCTTTCTAAAGGAGGAGGATCATTTGAAATAGATCATCCTTTAGATCCAGAAAACAAAAAGTTATTCCATAGTTTTGTTGAAAGCCCTGATATGATGAACGTGTACAATGGAAATATTACAACTGATGCAATTGGAATAGCTACCGTTGAATTACCTGATTATTTTGAAGTATTAAATAAAGATTTTAGATATCAACTTACAGTAATTGGAGATTTTGCACAAGTGATAGTGTTAGAAAAAGTGAAAGGAAATAAGTTTAAAATAAAGACTGATAAGGCAAATATTGAGGTTAGTTGGCAAGTTACAGGGATAAGAAAAGACCCTTGGGCGGAACAAAATCGTATACCAAATTCAGTTGATAAAACTCCTGAAGAAAAAGGATATTATCTTTATCCTAAAGCATACGGAAAGCCAGAAACAATGGGTATAGACTATAAGTTACGTGATAAAGAGGCTCGTGAAAAGCATGAAAAAGATGAAAAAGAACGTAATTCTAAACAAGTCAAAGAGGTAGTTGTTCCAACAAATGTTGACCCAACTGGAATGCAGAAAAAATAATAAATTTGTGTGTACAGTAAAATTTCAAAATATAGTTTCATCCCCTTTCTTTTCTTTGTTGGGAATTTTCTTTTCTCCCAATCCGTAACTCCTTTTCTTGTTGGTTCTGCTGGAGATTTTAATACGACTGCATGGGGTAGTATTTCAGCATCTGTTGGTGAGCCAATGGTTACAACAGAAACTAATGGAACTAATATTTTAACACAAGGTTTTCAACAACCAAATTTTTCTGGGATTTTATCCGTGTCCTTAACAGGTCAAAATACAAGCTGTTTAGGAGCAAATGATGGTATGGCTCAACTTAATGTTTTAGGCGGAGTTCCACCTTTTAATATTGTATGGAGTACTGGCGCAAGCACTACTGCTAACTTTAGTGCTATTAATGGTTTGTCTGGAGGTACATACTTGGTTACTGTTACTGCAGGTAATGGAGCATCGAAAACAGATTCTGTAATTGTGTTGGAAGGAAATTGTTTAACCACTTTTCATATTTACTCAGGTATAACTCCAAATGGAGATGGGATGAACGATGATTGGCATATTGATGATATTGAATTGTATCCTAATAATAGTGTAATGATTTTTAATCGTTGGGGAGATTTGGTTTGGGATGGAGTTAATTATGATAACACAACTGTGGTTTGGAAAGGGACAAATAAAGCAGGTAAGCCATTAACTGATGCAACCTATTTTTACATTGTAAAAGTAAATGATGAAACTTATAAAGGTTGGGTTGAACTAACGAGATAATTTAAATTGAAAATTAAGAATTACATACTACTTCTAATTTGTGTTGCAAGTTTTAAATCATTTGCTCAGCAAGATCCTATTTATAGCCAGTATATGTTCAATCAAATGGTTATTAATCCTGCTTATGCTGGAAGTAAAGAAGTGATTGAAGTAAAAATGTTGGCAAGAACTCAGTGGGTTGGCGTTGATGGTGCTCCAAATACACAAACATTAAGCGTTCACGGACCTTTAAAAAAGAAAAGAGTTGGTTTGGGAGGACACTTAATAGCAGACCAAATTGGTCCTAAAAAAATGATTGGTGCATTCGGAGCTTATGCTTATAGATTACCAATTTTAAAAGGAAATTTAGCTATGGGACTTCGGTTTGGAGTTTATAATTACTCCTACAACTGGGGAAAGGTTGATTATAAAGATAATAACGACCCTTATGCAAATTTAGCAACCACAAGAACTACCACTCCTTCTGCCGATTTTGGTTTGTATTACAATAACGATATTATGTATGCAGGTATTGCAGCTACTCATATTTTTAATGGTCGCATAACTCCTTTAAAAAATCCGAATGGCGACAATGCTCAATTAGCTCCTCATATTTTTGCTAATTACGGTATTGGCTTTAGAGTAAACGAACAACTTGTTTTAAATCCATCCTTTGTTATAAAAGCAACACAAGGCGCACCAATGAATGTGGATATAAATTGTAATGCACTTTTGGATGATAAAATTTGGGTTGGTATTTCAGTGCGTTCAACCTTTGGTTTTGTGTTTTTAGCTCAGTACAATATTACAGATAAACTTAAAATGGGCTATGCTTATGAGCTTGGAACAAATGCATTTGAAAGAAATACAAAAGGAACTCACGAGATAATGATTGGTTACGATTTCAATTTATATAAATCGAAAATTTTATCTCCTCGATATTTGTAAATTTATCCCACTTTTATTTAGTGTATGAAACAACAAAAGATTTGGCTTATTTGTATTGCAACAATGCTAAGTCTTTCCGTGTTTGCTCAAATTAAAAAAGCTAACGAATATTTTAATAATTACGATTACGCAAGAGCAATTCCGCTTTATGAAAAAATTGTAAAGAAGAAACAAGATGCCGTTGCAATACAAAATTTAGCCCACTCTTATCGTTTAACAAAGCAATATAAATTAGCTGAAATCTATTATGCTAAAGCGGTTGCATTGCCAAGTGTGGAGCCGATTTGTCATTTTTTTTATGGACTTGTTTTGAAAAACAACCAAAAATTTGATGAAGCAAAAAAAGAATTTGAACTTTATTCATCTATCGCACCTGATGATAAAAAAGGCGAAGTACAAGTAAAATCGGTGAACGATATTAAAGTTTGGATTTCTCGCCCCAAGCAATATGAAGTTTCGGGTGTTTCAAAACTCAATTCAAAACATTCTGAATTTTCTCCTGTGCTATACAAAAATTCAGTTGTCTTTACTTCCGATAGACCAATGGATTTAGTAAATTATCAGAAAAATGATTTCAATAATCAAGCATATTTAAGTATATTTCAAAGTACTTACGAGTCGAAAAATATTAACGGAAAAGATTCTGTGGTGTTTAATAAAGTAAAAAAATTCTCCAAGCAAATAAATACTCAATATCATGATGGCCCTCTTTGTTTTAATGCCGAGCAAAATGAAATTATTTTCACCAGAGTAGATTATAAAGTGGTAAAAGAGGATAAGAATTTTGTAAATCGACCAAAGCTTTATTTTTCAAAACTAAATGCTGATAAATGGGAAGAGCCAAGAGCATTTCAATATAACAGTGATACATATTCCGTTTCACATCCTTCTATTTCTGAAGATGGACAGATGTTGTTTTTTGTTTCGGATATGCCTAGTGGATTTGGAGGACAAGATATTTATGTGTGTAAAAAGCAAGGCGATTCTTGGAGTACACTAGAAAATTTAGGAGCAGAAATTAACACAGCAGGTAATGAAGTTTTTCCTACAATTAGAAGAGATGGAAAATTGTTTTTTTCATCCGATGGGCAAGCAGGTATAGGAGGTTTAGATTTATTTTCTGCAACTTTTGAAAATGAAAAATGGAGTAATGCTAAAAATCTTGGAGATGTTATAAATTCTTCAACTGATGATTTTGGAATTGTATTTTATCCTGGGAATAAAAAAGGATTTTTTTCTTCGGATAGAATGGGAGGGAAGGGAAGCGATGATATTTTTGAATTTGAAATAACGTCTGATGTTATTGATATTGCCGGTAAAATTTTATTTACCGAAGATTTATCAAGTCCTGTTGCAAATTCGAAAATCTATTTGATGAAAGAAGATGGAACCGTTGTTCTTACATCTGTTACAGATAGCACAGGTTATTTTAAATTTATTGGATTGTCAGCAGATGAAAAATACCTTGTGCAGCTTGATGAAAATGACCCTAAGTTAAAGAATAAGAATAATTATTACATGGCAGATGAAACAGGGAAAATTATTCGGAAAACAGTTATAAATGATAAAGGAGGAAAATTTGTTTTTAAAAATTTACCTGTTGACCCATCTTCGCTTTCAACATTTGATGTCGAGGACCAAACCATAAATATTGCTGGAAATATTTATGTAGGAGAAAACAATGAAACTCTTGCAAATACAGCAGTAAATTTAATAAATGAAAAAGGTGAAATTGTACAAACAGTAAATACAAATTCATTTGGAGCATTTGTATTCACAAATCTTCCTCCTGATCAATCTTTTATTGTAAAAGTTGCTGAGTCGGATGTTGATTTAGCAATCACCGAAAATGTTATGGTTACTGGAGAAAATGGTAAAGTGGTAAGAAATCTTAAACCAAATTCCGATAAAAAGTTTAAGTTTAAAATTCTTCTAGCAGATACCAATATGCTACCCCTCCTTAATTTTAGTGAGGATAAACTTCGTATGAAGGTGGCTGGAAAGCTAGTTTCTACGGATGGAAAGCCGCTTGCGAATGTTCGTATTAATTTGCTCGATGCCCAAGGGAATATTGTTGCAACAGCAATTACAAATTATTCGGGTACATTTTCATTTGCTGATACACTTGTCGTTCGGGAATATACCGCTATGCTCGATGACCAATATGCTAAACTCGCTGCTAACACTAAAATAGTAGTAACCAATACTAGCGGCAAACAACTTGCTTCAACCACAACAAACGATAAAGGAGATTTTGATTTTAAGTTTCTGGGTACAGATAAAACAGCATTGCCACTTATTGATTTTAATGATACTAAACTGATGATGAATATTAAAGGAGCACTTTTTGGTGCTGACGGTGCATCTCCTTTAGCGTTTACTAAAGTTAACCTACTTGATGAAAAAGGAAATGTTGTAGCTACTACAAATACTGACGAAAAAGGATATTTTGATTTTAAAAATTTACCAAGCGATAAAAATTTTCTGGTATCGCTTGATGAAAACGATACAAAGTTAACTACCCAAAAGAAAATTTTTGTTGCTGACCAGCAAGGAAATATTGTAAAAGAAGTAAAACCAAATGCAACAGGCGATTTCGAATTTAAAATATTGTCTACCGATAAGAACACACTTAATCTTATGTCGATTGACGATACCGACCTGCGACTTGATTTGAAAGGAAAGTTTTTATTTGATACTAAAGAGGCGCTGGCTAATTCAAAAATAACATTGGTAGATGATAAAGGAAAAGTAATTAAAATTTCGCAAACAGATGAACTTGGAAACTTTGAATTTAAAGGACTTCCAGGAGGGAAAAATTATTCTGTAATTTTTGATGAAAAAGATTCAAGGGTGATGACTAAATCAAAATTGCTTTTAATGAATGATAAAGGAGAAGTGATTGAAACAATGGAATCAGATAAATCGGGTAAGTTCAGATTTAAAATTTTACCACAAGAGCAAGAGAAGCTTGGCTATTTCTATGTCGAAGACCCTTGGCTCAAAGCCATTTCATTGAAAGGAGATACGGCCAATGGCAATAAAAAGGATATGACTATTATCGAAAATGTATATTATGATTTTGGAGATTGGAGAATTTTGCCTGAAGCAAGAAAAGTATTGGATAAGGTTGTAGATTCAATGAAAGGGAATAATCAAATAGTTGTTTTCCTGAGTTCGCATACAGATTCAAGAGCAACTGAAGAGTATAATCAACGGCTTTCAGATAATCGTGCTAAAGTGGCTGTAGATTATATTACCTCAAAGGGAATTGAAAATATTAGAGTAGCTGGCAAAGGATTTGGAGAGTCGAAGCTTGTTAATCAATGTAAAGATGGAGTTGAATGTACAGATGAGCAACACAGATTAAATAGAAGAACAGAGTTTAAAATTATGTACGGAGTAGAAAATTTGAAAAACGAAAAATCAGCATACTATTCGGGAGCTAAATCAATAGGAAACGACATGCTTTCCACTTTTTCAAATACTTCAGGAGTTTATTTTACTGTTCAAATAGGCGCATTTTTAAAGCCATCAGTTGCAACACAAAACAAATACAAGTCGGTTGAAGGTGTTATGGTTGAAAAATTTGAAGATTTTACAAGATATACAGTAGGGAAATTTGCATCGTGGGATGAAGTTTCAAAAGCCCGAACGGAGCTTCTTAATATGGGCTTTGGAGATGCATTTGTTACTGCTCGAAATAATGGAAAGATCATTCCTTTTACAGAAGCTAAGAAGATGCTTCAGTTAAAATAATACTTAAAGATTTCATACACCAGCATACTGCTCATTATAATTGAAAATGAGAGTTTAAGTCCTATGCTGATAAGGGTTCCAAAGAATGTTGCAATCCCTGATTTTGTAGCATCTTTATTTGACTTGCCGGCTATGATATCTCCAATGATTGCACCCAGTATAGTTCCTAATAACATGCCTATAGGAGTGAAAAATATTCCTAAAAGCATCCCTACAATACTTCCAATTATACCTTGCTTGGTAGCTCCATATTTACGAGCTGTCCATATTGGAATAAAATAATCAAGGATAAGAACAATAATTGTTAAAATACCTAGTGTTATTAAAGTAATAGTTCCAAAGGGTTTGAATACCCACTGAATCATTAATAGAGAAATAAAATTTAGTGGATGTCCAGGTAATCCAGGTATAATGCAACCGATAAAACCAATTAGTGTAATTAGTAGTGCAATAAAAATAATAAAGTGGTTCATATAAATAAAGGTAATACTTTTAATTGTTAAATTAATTTGTTTTTATATCTTTACAAGGCAACTATTAGTCAATGTATTTCGTCAATAGAATCATGAAAGCAAAAGTTTTATTATTCGCTGCAGCAATTGCAATAATTGCTACTTCATGTGGAAAAAAATGGAAAGAACCAGCAAGGGTTAATTTTAATTTTGTTGTACAAACAAAAAAATCTGCGCCCGAAGGAACTCCTGCGGCAATTAATATCGATGCAGGAGCAGCTGTGCTAACCAATGTAGAATTTGCAGGGGTTCGTAAGCAAGGCGAAGCTGTAAATTTTCAAAACTCTCCTAATACCTCAATAGATTTAAGTACCGGAAACATTATTTCTTCCGTTTATTATGACATTCCACAAGGAAGATATACAAGTATGAATTTGAAATTATCATTTTCTCCTAACACTACTAATACCAATGGGATATTAATGAAAGGTACATATACTCTTACTAATATGCAGATTATTCCTGTTCAATTTGAATTGAAAATTTCACAAATATTTAATGTTAGTGTTAAGGAGAATGATGGTTCAGATGAAGTTGTTTTGGTGAAGGACTCTCCAAGAAATTTAAAAATTAAGATTAATATGAATGAGTGGCTTGCTGCAATTACACCAGCTATGTTTGAAGCTGCAACTACACAAAACGTTTCAGGCCAAAACACCATCGTAATAAATGAGCTAAATAATTCAAATATATATTCTGGAATTTATAATAGAATCTCTAATGGAGCTGGAGTTACAGCTCAGTTTGAATAACCTAAATGGAAGATCAAGAACTTGTAAAAGGATGTATTGATGGCGATAGAAATAGCCAAGAACTTCTTTACAAGAGATTTTCAAAGAAGATGTTTGGCGTTTGTTTGGGTTATGCTAAAAGCCATGAATCTGCCAAAGACTTTTTGCAAGAATCTTTCATTAAAATATTCAACAATATTCACAAATATGATTTTCAGGGTTCATTAGAAGGATGGGTGAGGAGAGTAGTTGTAAACACAGCAATAGACCATTATCGCAAAGAAATTAGGAATGCTGCAAAAGATAAACAATCAGAAATTTCTCTCTATGCTGAAAAACAGTATTATAATCGAGCGCTTACAAAATTAGATTCCGAAGATTTTTTAAAACTATTACATGCTTTGCCAAATGGATATAGAACAATTCTTAACTTATATGTTGTAGAAGAGTATAGCCATAAAGAAATTGCAGATATGCTTGGAATTACAGAGGGAACTTCTAAATCGCAATTTTTCAAAGCAAAAGCATACTTGTTGCGAAAGGCCGAAGGCAATACAGAAATAAAAAAACTTCTTCAAGAGTATTATTATGGTAACTGAAGAATTTGACGATATATACAGAAGAAAATTTAATGGACTCTCTCAGAATCCCCCTGCAGAGGCGTGGGAGAATATTTCTGGAAAAGGGTATAAAAATGCATTTGAAAATATTTCTTCTGATGTACCATTTGATATTTGGAATAATATTCAGCAAGATTTGGCAAATAGAAGTTCTCGAAAAAAGCTAATCTATAGGTCAGCTGCTGCTTTAGTATTGCTTCTGTTTACCGTTGGCGGATTACTCTACACTAACAAAAAGAATATAGAACCTAAAATAGTAGTTGCAGTAAAAAGTTCCCCTTCTCCTATTAAATCAAAAAAGATTACTACTGAATCTTTAGAAATAAAAACTTCTGAAAATCAAAAATTAAAAAAAATCAACGAAATTCTACCTACTGAATCTGCAAAGAAATTAGCTGAAAATTATAATAGAAAGGAACGAGTTCAAAAAAACTTAGCAGAACAAGATGAAAAAAGCAGTGAATTTATAGTTGCTCAAAATAATGTGGAAGAATCAACTATTTCAGTTGAAGAAAAAAATATTGAATCTGCCATTTTAAATAATGAACATCAAAATGTAATTCATCCCTTAGAGCTTAAAAGCATTGACAAATCAGAGTCTAAAAGCAATAATTATGTTGTTTCTTTTTCTATTCTGTTGGTTGAAAATATAGAAGCTACGGATATAGAAAAAACGAATTCATTGCAAATTGATACAAATTTCTTTGTCATCGAAAAGATAGATTTTGAACATTCTATTTTGCCTCAGGGTTATGCTGTTGGCGGATTGTTTGCATTAAATTATATATCCACAATTAGTCCATCAATTAAAGAAGGATTTGATAAAAATAGCCAAACAATAAATCAAACAAATTTTGGAATTGGCTATGGAATAAGCGGAGAAGTTAATCTTTCAGATAAACACGGATTAGAACTAGTTGCTTTAATTAATAATCAACAAGGTCATAAATATTCTGATTACCATGAAGGGAAATTTATTAATCATGAGTTGAGATTAGATTATTCTCAGCTAAGTTTTCTGTATAAAAGAAAAAATACTCGGATAGGAATGTTTAATAAGCCAACTTCATTTGATTTAATTGTTGGCGGTTATGTAGGTTATCTAAAAAAAGCAACAAATATTGATAATCTCGTATCAATAAATGTTGCTAACGAATACAAAAAGTTTGATTTAGGAATTATCATGGGGGCGGCTTTTGATATTTATCCTTCCAATAATTGGTGCGTTTCAACTTCCTTGTATGCAGGTGCTGGAGCGTTGAATATTTTTTATGGTAATGTGAAAATCCCTTCGAATTTAAATGCTACTCGCAATATTTTATTAGGATCTTCCTTAGGAGTAAAATACTTCATTTCAAAGAAATAAAAATACATCTTTTTTAATTGCATTGATTTTAAGTTGCTTAAGAAAACTTCAATTCTTTAGGCAACCATCAATCTCTTTTTATCGTCAATGCTTTCATAATTATGAAAACATTGAGACTAGTTTTGTGGCACTTTCCTTTTTTTGGTTTTGTGCTTGCGTCTGCAACGTTTTTTTTTGGTTTTGTTTCATCCCTTATTTACCCTATAAAAGACTTAGGTTTTGGACTAGTGGAAATAGGGGATTTTTTATTTAA
>CAYPEC010000009.1:10932-19338 GCA_964409625.1 uncultured Bacteroidia bacterium
CAAAAAAAGCTTGTTGTTGTTAATGATTTTAATTTCTGTGGTTTTTTATAACTGCAAACATGAACCCAATACAATTGAATTAATAGCAGATTCAACATCTGGAAGTACAGGAAATACAACTTCAGGAAATGTTATTGACAGTATTTGTTATGACGATCAAATTGCCCCAATTTTAAATTCAAGTTGTGCAAAGTCGGGCTGCCATAATGATACAACCCATGCTATGGGAATTAATTTATCATCTTATGATAAAGTTATTTCTACCGTTAGTCCAAAACTTTTAATACAAGCTATTAATGATGGTATTGCAGGTACTCCAATTGTAGGAATGCCACAACCACCATATCCTGCTCTTTCGACTGCACAAAGAGATTTAATTCAAACATGGATAAATCAGGGGATGAAAAATGGAATTGATTGCATTGGGCCTTGTGATACAATAAATGTTACTTATTCTAGCACTGTTTTGCCAATTCTTCAAAATGCTTGTTTGAATTGCCATAGCGGAGTTTATACTCCATTTTTAGCAAGTTATGATAGCGTTGCATTTTATGCCAATAACTCAAAATTAGATTGTGTAATTAAATGGCAATCGGGATGTTCGCCAATGCCTAAAGGGGGAAGTCAATTGTCTGCCTGCAAAATAAAGCAAATTGAAATTTGGATTAAAGCAGGAGCACCAAATAATTAAGAAAATTTATGAGTAGAAAAAAAATATTTATTGGGACACTAATCTGCTTTAGCTTTTTGTCCTCCTGTTATAAAGATAACTTAGAAGAATTAAATCCTCAATTAACATGTACTGATACAGCCAATGTAACATATTCCACTACAATTTCCCCAATAATGAGTGCAAGTTGTACAGTTTGTCATAGCGGTTCTTCGCCAAGCGGAAATTTAAGTTTGGACACTTACACTTCAGTAAAAAATGCAGGACTTTCTGGAAAATTATATGGTTCTGTTTCTTGGGATGGAACGGCATCGCAAATGCCAAAAGGTGGAAGTAAACTAACTGATTGTTCGATTGCGAAAATTAAAAAATGGATTGATTCAAATTATCCTCAATAGTTTATGAAATTTAAATTTACATTATTTTTTTTAAGTGCTTTTCCAATGATATCATTGGCGCAAGATGTTGATTTGGATAAATTATTGGATGACGCAACACCAAAAACAAAAGAATATGTTTCGGCAACATTTAAAGGCACTCGTCTTATAAATTTTCACACTGTAGAAACTCCAGGTAAAAAATCTCTTGATTTTAGAATCTCTCATCATTTTGGAGATTTTAATAGTGGTGCATATAATTTCTTTGGGCTTGATGGTGGAGCAAGTATTCGTTTGGGGCTTGAATATAGCTATGATGGAAGATTAGAAATAGGAGTGGGGAGAAGTTCTCTCGAAAAAATGTTTGATGGATTTTTAAAGTATCGCCTGTTGAGACAAACTACGGATGATAAAATTCCGATGAGTGTTACACTTTTCACCAGCACATATTACACTTCCATTAAAGACCCAAATAAAGAAACAATTGGAGTTGATAAATATCAATATACTTCAAGCAGATTTTCGTATGCATCACAAATAATTATTGCTCGAAAGTTTAATTCAAATTTTTCGTTTCAAATTTCCCCAACTTTAATACACTATAATATTGTAGATAAATTAGGAGATAAAAATGATTTATATGCTGTAGCGATTGCAACGCGTTATAAGTATAGCAAACGCTCAGCAGTTACATTTGAATACGCATATCGCATAAATAAATATTCGGTTGAAAAATATTACGATTCAGTTGGATTAGGAATTGATATTGAAACTGGAGGACATGTTTTCCAGATGTTTATTACAAACTCGTTGGGTATGGCAGAGCCACAATTCATTGGTCATACAACATCAACTTGGAAAGACTTTGGTTTGAAATTAGGATTTAATATTTCAAGAATGTTTAACATTCCAAATAAATAAGATTATGAAAAAAATAATTTATTCCCTGTTTATAGGGTGCATAGCTGCGATTGTCATGGGGCATAGTGCAGGAATTGATGAGGCAACAGGATCGCCATCTGAGGTTACTTGTAAAAATGCTGGGTGTCATAATTCCTTTGCGCTGAACTCTGGCGGAGGGAGTATTACAATAGCTCATAATATTCCATCCTCTGGTTATGTACCTGGTACAACATATCAAATGTCGGTAACCATCGCTCGATCTGGATCTACTTTATTTGGTTTTGATTTTGAAGCTCTTGCAACATCAAACAATGCAAGTGCTGGAAATATTGTTGTAACAAATGCTGCAAAAACTAAAATATTAATAGGAGGTACTACAGGTAGACAAAATATTACACATACTAAAAATGCAGGCTTGCAGGCCAACACGATGACTTTTGATTTTGATTGGACTGCTCCTGCTGCAACAACTGGAGATGTTAAATTTTGGACAGCTGGAAATGCCGCAGACAAAAGCAATAATGCAACAGGTGATTATATTTATACAACTTCAACTGTTGTTTCTCCATTACCTATTGTAACGGGCACTGTTTCTGGAAGTCCTTTTTGTCAAGGTCAAACAGGGATCAATATTCCTTATGCAATAACCGGAAGTTTTACAGCAGGTAATATTTTTACAGCACAGCTTTCAGATGCTACAGGTTCATTCGCTTCTCCATTAAATATTGGTACACTAACTTCAACAGCATCAGGAACAATTGTTAGTTCTGTTACATTGCCTTCTGTTGCAGGAACAAAATATAGAATAAGAGTTGTATCAAGTTCGCCAGCTTTAAATGGTGCTGATAATGGAACAGATTTAACAATAAATGCTAACCCCACAACTGCAAATGCAGGAACAGACCAAACTGTTTGTGCAACTACAACCACATTAGCTGGAAATACTCCAACTATTGGCACAGGAACTTGGACTGTAGTGAGTGGTCCAGCAAGTATTACTTCTCCTAATAGCCCAACATCTGGGGTTACTGGGCTTGCAGCAGGAGCAAATGTTTTTAGATGGACAATTTCAAATTCTCCTTGTGCTTCATCAAGCGATGATGTTACAATTACACAATCAGGTTCAATAACTACAGCGAATGCAGGTTCAGACCAAAGCATATGTGGAACTACAGGAACACTTGCTGGAAATATAGTTGGGGGTGGAGAAACTGGAACTTGGTCTTTAATGAGTGGATTAGGCGCTATAACATCTATTAATAGTCCAACATCTGGAGTTACTGGATTAGGTATTGGTGCAAATACATTTAGATGGACAATTGATAATGGAACTTGTACGCCAAGTTCTGATGATGTTGTAATAACAGGAGTTGCATCGCCAACAACAGTAAATGCAGGAGCAGATCAAACTATTTGTAACTCATCTGTAACCCTTATAGGAAATACTCCAACTGTTGGAACTGGAACATGGACACAGATTGCAGGAAGCGGAACTATTACTTCTGCAAATTCTGCAACTACAACCGTTACAAGCTTAGGAAGTGGTGTTTCAAATATATTTGTTTGGACAATTTCAAACTCTCCTTGTGCAGATTCAAAAGATACGGTTGTAATAGATAATTGCATTGGCTCTGGAACTTCTATTACAACAGATTCAATTATTGGAAGCCCATTTTGTTCATACACTTCTTATTCTGTTATGGTTCCATTTACTTCAGCAGGAACTTTTACTGGATATTATGTTGCTGAATTATCAGATTCTACAGGAAATTTTACAAGCCCTGTTTCAATAGGAGCAGGTTCTTCAAGTCCAATATCAGCGGTAATTCCTTTTGCAACTCCGATTGGCTCGGGTTATAGAATTAGAGTAACCAATACAGCTCCTGTAACCTACGGAACAATTAATGGTGCAGAATTAAGAATTAATGATTGTGATGAAATTATTACAGGAACAATAACAGGAAGTCCTTTTTGTAGTAATACCTCATATAATATTTCAATTCCATTTACTGTGATTGGCCCGTTTGTCGCACCATTTATTGCGCAGCTATCTGATGCAACAGGAAGTTTTGCAAATAACCCAGTTACAATTGGTTATAGTTCGGTAAGCCCTATAAATACATCTCTTCCAATTGGAACTTTATCAGGAACAAATTATAGAGTAAGGGTAGTTGATTATAATAGTTACGGAACACCACAAGCAGACACAATTACAGTAGATAATGGAGTTAATTTAGCAATCAATGCTTCTTGCCCAACAGGAATTAATGAAATTTATTTGAAAGATTTTATTAGCATCTACCCTAATCCAAGTGAAGGAATTTTTAATTTGGAAATAAAAACACTTACCGCTTTAGACATTACGATTGAAATTCGGAATGTTGTAGGATCAATTGTTTGTGGAAAAAGTTTTGATAATCTGATTGCTGATAATCTTATTCCTATTGATATTGCACGCTTTGGAAAGGGAATGTATATTGTTAAAGTGAAAAAGGGCGATGATTATATTTTCAAAAAAATCAGCGTGAATTAAAATGAGACAATGGCACTATATTTGTCTTTTCTTGAAAAACAAAATTAATCTATGAAAAAAATAATTTTCACTTCTCTTCTTGCAATAATTTGCAATAGCTCATTCGCTCAAATTTTTATTTCAAAAGATTGTGAAGTGAGTTTTTTTTCTGCAACACCTATGGAAGATATTGCCGCTACAAATAATGCCTCTAAGGTTATTTTGAATACGAATACAAATGAAATTCAAGCAAAGATTCCTGTAATAAATTTTAAATTTAAAAAATCATTGATGGAAGAACATTTCAATGAAAATTACATGGAGACCGAGAAATATCCTACATCTACTTTTAAAGGTAAAATTAATGAAGCTATTGATTTTTCTAAGGATGGAGAATATGATGTAACCGTTACGGGAAAAATGAATATGCATGGGGTTGAAAAAGACGCTACTTTAAAAGGAAAATTAATAATTAAAAATGGAGAATTGGCTCTAAATACAAAGTTTAATATTCACCTTGCTGATTACGATATTAAAATACCAAGCGTAGTTTCTAAAAATATTGCTGAAGATATTGAGGTGAAATTGAACTCAAATCTTATTCCGTTTAAAAAATAAACTCTTTCTCGAATTTAATTATTCTGTAACAGTAGCTTTGCTTACGTTTCTGTATGTGTATGAATAAAAGATATGCCTTCTTGCAAATCTTGAAACGGTAGATGAATTTACCAGCTTATTGTAAACATTTTTTGGAACTCCAAAGTATTCGTAAACACTTCCATTCTGAAATGTGATTTTTAGCGTTTGCCCTTTATATAAAAAATCATCTATACCCGAAGTATTCGTAATTAGATTATACTCTTCGGCATTTGATGTATGCGTTTCGGGCGAAATGCTCACTAAAAAATGATACGCTTCAATTATTGACTTGCTTTTTATTTCTGCTGAAGCTTTTTGTTCTTCATCCTCGCTAAACTTGTCTGGATGCCACTCCTTCATTAAATTTCTATAAATAATTTTTAACTCAGCGAGATTAGTGTTTGAGTTAATGTTAAATAATTTTCTGTAGTCAATTACACGTTTCATGTATATTTTTTATGTGATTTTTATTGTGGAGTCGGAGGGAGTTGAACCCTCGTCCAAACAAGGAATTAAAAAGCTTTCTACATGCTTAGTTGGTTCTTAGTTTTCGATATGTTTAGGCAAACCTACGAGCCATAAGACATACTTAGCTTCTTTAGTTTCACTATATTTCGAAGCATTATATAGCTAACCTCACATTTGCAATGCTTTGGTCGGAACGCTGTAAGGTGGAGCTTCCCGGAAAGCATAGCTAGTTAATACTTAGTATTAAGCAGCTAGGGAGTAGTTATACTCGCCTTTTGATTGTTTGAGAATTAGGATTAGCGTGTCATATTCACAACACACGGCATGCTTACTAATTGATTCATCTTGCTGTCAAAACCTGTCGACCCCAATAAATATAAGAACTACTGCAAAATTACTAAAATTAATACCTTTGCCGAAATTATTATTTTATGAATAAGTTGAAAATTGGAGTTTTACGCGAAGAAAAAAGTCCGCCTGATAAAAGAGTTCCACTTACGCCATTAATTTGTAAGGAGTTGTTGAATAAGTATCCAAACATTGAAATTTATATACAACCAAGTAAAATTAGATGTTATGACGATTCAGAATATTTAGCTTTTGGATTAACCTTAAAGGAAGATTTATCTGATTGTGATGTGTTGATGGGAGTAAAAGAACTTCCTGTTGAGAAGTTGATAGTAAACAAAAAATATTTTTTCTTTTCACATACAATTAAAAAACAAGCACACAATCAAAAATTGATAAAGGCATTGATAGCAAAGCAAATTCAGATGATTGATTATGAAACGCTGACTGATAAAAACAACAACAGAATAATTGGCTTTGGTCGCTATGCTGGAATTGTGGGTGCTTATAATGGTATTTTAGGTTATGGATTAAAATATGATTTGTTTAGGTTGAAACCTGCAAATCAATGTAGGGATAGGGCAGAGATGGAGGAGGAGTTAAAACGAGTTAAGCTTCCTAACATTAAAATTGCTTTAACTGGTGGTGGAAGAGTTGCCAATGGAGCTATTGAAACGTTAAGTGCTTTGCGAATTAGAAAAATTACAGCCGAAGAATTTTTAATGTCATCATATCGAGAGCCCGTTTATTGTCAATTAAATCCAAGAGATTATGTTGAGCGAATAGATGACCACAATTTTGATTTGCATGATTTTTTTAAACACCCAGAGCATTTCAAAAGCAGGTTTGTGCCTTTTACTAAGGAAACTGATATTTATATTTCTGCTCACTTTTGGGACCCTCGCTCTCCAAAAATGTTTAGCATTGATGATGTTAAGGAAAAAGATTTTCATATTAGTGTAGTGGCTGATATTACTTGCGATATGGATGGTTCAGTGCCTACAACGCTTCGTGCAAGCTCAATTGCAAATCCTTTTTATGGATACAATCCAAAAACAAGTGCAGAAGATGTGCCTTTTAATAAAGACACCATAACCATAATGGCAGTAGATAATTTACCATGCGAGTTGCCAAGAGATGCTTCTGATGATTTTGGTAAAGACCTTATGGAACGAGTGTTGCCAAGTATTATAGAAGAAGATAAAGACACCATTATCGAAAGAGCTTCCATTTGTAAAAACGGAAAACTCACTCCTGCTTTTGAGTACTTGAGCGATTATGCTTATTAGAACTTCTTCAACTTCGAAATAGTCTCACTAGGATTTGCAGAAGCAAACACTGTGTTACCTGCAACAAGCACATCAGCACCAAAAGAAAGAAGTTTCGGAGCATTATTTAAATCAACACCGCCATCAATTTCAATTTTAGCATTCGATTTTTTGGAGTTAATCATCTGTTTTAAGTGAGAACATTTGTGATAAGTATTTTCAATAAACTTTTGTCCGCCAAAGCCAGGGTTAACAGACATGAGGCAAACCAAATCAATATCTTCAATAATACTTTCGAGTAAATGAATAGAGCTATGCGGATTTATAGCCACTCCTGCCTGCATTCCTAAACTTTTAATCGCCTGAATAGTACGGTGTAAATGATTGCACGCTTCCACATGAACAGTTAAAATAGTAGCACCTGCTTCTTTAAAAGCTTGTAAATAGCGGTCAGGGTCAGCAATCATTAAATGCACATCCAAAGGTTTCTTGGCGTGTTTCGCAATTGCTTTAATCACAGGAAAACCAAAAGAAATATTCGGAACAAACATTCCATCCATCACATCCACATGAAACCAATCGGCTTCGCTGTCGTTAATCATTTCAACATCTCGTTGCAGATTAGCAAAATCGGCAGATAGGATAGAAGGTGCAATAATTGAAGGCATAAAAGAATTTTTATCAAAGTTAATGAGAAACTTTTAACCTGAAATCAAAAACTTGAAAGTGTTTTTATTGTCCCAAGTATGTTTTAAGGAGTTTGCTTCGCGAAGCATGTTTTAAACGTCTTACAGCTTTTTCTTTTATTTGTCTCACGCGTTCGCGAGTTAAATCAAATTTAGAACCGATTTCTTCAAGCGTCATCGGGCTAGAGCCATTCAATCCAAAATAATATCGAACTACATCTGCTTCGCGAGGAGTAAGGGTTTGCAAAGAGCGTTCAATTTCCAAACGAAGTGATTCTGTTACTAATCCTTTTTCAGGACTACCATTATCTTCGCTTTCTAAAACATCTAACATTGTGTTTGTCGATTCATCGCCAGATGAAAGTGGAGCATCCATGGAAACATGTCTTCCTGCAGATTTCATGGTTTCGTTAATGTCATTAGATGTTAATTCAAGAATGTCTGCAATTTCATCTGATGTTGGTTCACGTTCAAACTCCTGCTCAAGTTTCGAAAATGTTTTATTTATTTTATTGAGAGAACCAATTTTATTAAG